>CANHSA010000025.1 GCA_947463345.1 Flavobacteriales bacterium | reverse complement strand
GTTTGATTACGTAAAACAGGATTTTCTTGTATCATTTGCCAAAGTTTGGCCGCGTATTGATCCGATTTTGTTATTGACTCTAGGTATTTGTCCCAGTTGTTGGCATGGCCGTAGACATCTACTGCCAATAAGTTAATGAGCATGAGCTGCGGCGGGTTTGTACCCTGAACCAACTCCGTTACTTTGGCAAAAGTTTTGTCGTCGCGGCCGTAACCCAAGCCATTGCCGTTGGGGCCACAATAGGTTGGTGCTACGAATTGATTGTGCCATTTTTTGTGAGAGGTGTTGACCAACACATCTAGTTTGCCCTTACTCGCCACAACATAAGCCGCGGTAGAATCTTTACCACTTGCTTTTAAATAATACTGAAAAATATTGGGTTGTTTCGGCAAGGCCGTTCCCGAATTAGAAATGCGCTGATAAGTACCTGTTACAATTGCGGTATGACCTGGAACGGTGTAAGTTGGGCCATTATTTCTAAAATCGGCATAAAAGGTTCCCTCTTTCTTGAGTGAATCGCAGAGCAAGGGGCTGTATTTGCAAGTAGGTTCGCCGTAGGTTTCGGAATAGCGCGGGCCGTCAATGACTAATACAAAGACGTACTTGGTCTTGTAATTGGTTTGGGAATTTTGTGCGTAGGTTTTAGCCGTCCAAAAAAAGGCAATTAGGCCTAAGAAAACAATACTTTTCATCGGCTAAAAATACACAGAAAACACCAAAGAAGTTGCTTTCTTAAATGCGCTGTAATTTCAGGACGGTTTGAGGTTTGCTATTACTCGAACATTTCAAGATGTAGAAACCAACCTGCGGCAAAGTCAATTGCTCAATGGTATTTGTAGCCTTAAATGCTTGGATCAATTTACCAGACGCATCAAATAATTCCAGCATATCATTGGCTTGTAGGCCTTTAATTTGGAGTGTTTCGGAAGTTGGGTTTGGATACACCTCGAGTGAAGCAACATTCATGTCATTTATGCCGGCAAGATTCGCATCATAAACAACCCGAATGGGGATGCTTTTTATTACCGTCTGAGCTGGCGTGCCGTTGTCAGTGGTTTCAATCTGAATGTGATACAAGCCAGGTTGCACTCCCGTTGCATCAAAAGTAAGGTCGAATCCGGTGAACTCATTGCTTACGCTATTCGTAAGGTAAGTAAGTGCTGTTGGTTCGTCACAAGTAATGGAAGTGCTTAATACTTGACCTATTTCAGGAGTACTGATGCCGATTGAGAAATCTACGACATTCAAACTTTTTAAGGTGTCACCGGTATACACATCAATGGTATCGCAAATGCCGCTACTCATCACCAGAGGTGGAATGTTTGAATTGGTGTTGGCCAAGTCAAAATAAATTTCTTGTCCATCTAAAAAATCAACTTGGTCATTGTTGTTGTAGGGGCCATCAAAAGTAATACCTGGAGCATCAAACTGCCCCACTTGGAAGTAATTGATGCCATTGCCAATATTTACACCTACAGTAGCAGGTGAGCCACCAAAACCGTTGGAGCCACCTGAAGCCGAGCCGCTTGTCCATTGCATGTCGCCATAACAAAAAGAAACATTGTTACCGTTTGGTATCAGGGTGTCTAAACCATCAGAAATAATCAATTGAAAGGTATTGAGTTTGTCTTCCATCATAGAAAAGTAACCCACGTGGTCCCAAACAATAACTATTGAATGCGGATTCATTTTGTACCAAACATTGCCGCCATTTGTAGAACGTGTATCGACATCTGCCCAGAAAGGCGCAATCATATTAAAAGATGGGTCTGGAAATGGGTAAGCTGTAAAGGTAAAATAAGGCTGAGAAAAGGAGATGTTACCATTATTGTTGATATAAAGACTGTCGTAATTGGTGCCATAAAAACTGAAATTAAATGGCAGATGAATACTATTCGAATAAAGGTCATCATTGGGCAGCATTGCCAATTGAAAAGTGGAATCCAATGGGATGAGGCAGTCGCATAAACCCGTTTTTTGACCTTGTGGGCCAGTGTAATGTATCGTTCCAACTTCCGAACTTGGTGCAATAACTTCAACGCCAGAAAGGGCATTGTTTTGTTTAAGCACTTGATATTGCTTGGAGTCTAGAACCAACATTTGAGCGCTTACCATTTGGATAAGAAACAAACTACAGAAAAGATATATTGTACGCATAGCGTTGTTTTTTAAGGAGTTGGATGTTAAATTAAGTCAAAAAATTCAAAATGGCTAAAATGTCAAGTGAAAAAATCAGTCAAAACACAAACAAGCACACAATTTCTTTGTTCAATTCTTTGGTTGCAATACCATTAAAGTGGTAAATTTGCAGCAAACAAAGTGTTTTATTTATAATTAATCTAAATAAAAACGAAATGTTAACCGTAACAGATGCTGCCAAAAAACAATCGATTCGCCTCATGGAAGACGAGCAAAAAATTGGCTATTTTATCCGAGTAGGTGTTCAGGGCGGAGGATGCTCAGGCCTTATGTACCAACTTACTTTTGACAACGAAGAACACGAAGGCGATATGTCCTTTGAAAACAACGGTGTTAAAGTTGTTGTCGATAAAAAAAGTTACCTCTATTTAGTAGGTACTACCCTCGATTTTTCAGGAGGTCTCAATGGTAAAGGATTTGTTTTTCAAAATCCGAATGCCGATAGAACATGTGGTTGTGGTGAATCCTTTTCCGTATAAAGATGTCAAACTATACTGAAAACGAACTCGCCAAAGACCTCGAAAACCAAGAATATAAATTTGGTTTTGTCACTGACATCGAGGCTGACACCGTTCCTATTGGCCTAAACGAAGACATCATTCGCCTTATTTCCTTCAAGAAAAATGAGCCTGAGTGGTTGCTTAACTACCGCCTCAAAGCTTTTGCTATTTGGCAAGAAATGACAGAACCCGAATGGGCACATGTGCAATATCAAAAGCCCGATTTTCAGGCCATCTCCTACTACTCTGCTCCTAAACAAACCAAAAAATACGAATCCTGGGACGACGTCGATCCGGAAATGAAAGAAACCATGAAAAAATTGGGGATTTCAATGGAAGAGCAACAACGCCTCACCGGAGTTGCCGTAGATTTCGTCATGGATTCCGTTTCGGTAGCTACCTCCTTCAAGGAAAAGCTCAGTGAACTCGGCATTATCTTTTGTTCTTTCTCAGATGCCGTTCAAGAACACCCTGAACTCGTTCAAAAATATATGGGCACCGTAGTGCCAAGCACCGACAACTTCTACGCTGCACTTAACGGCGCGGTTTTTACCGACGGATCTTTTTGCTACATCCCAAAAGGTGTGCGCTGCCCAATGGAACTTTCAACCTATTTCCGCATCAATGCGGGTGGCACCGGGCAATTCGAACGTACCCTTGTGGTTGCCGACGAAGGTGCTTACGTTTCTTATCTAGAAGGCTGTACCGCACCTCAGCGCGACGAAAACCAATTGCACGCAGCTGTAGTTGAACTCATTGCCTTAAATGACGCCGAGATTAAATACTCCACAGTACAAAACTGGTATCCTGGCGACAAACAAGGAAAAGGTGGCGTATTTAATTTTGTTACCAAACGCGGTATTTGTGAGGCCAACGCCAAAATTTCCTGGACGCAAGTTGAAACAGGTTCGGCAGTTACCTGGAAATACCCTTCTTGTATCTTAAAAGGCGACAACTCCGTGGGTGAATTTTACTCAGTTGCCGTTACCAACAACTACCAACAAGCCGACACCGGAACCAAAATGGTGCATCTTGGTAAAAACACCAAATCGACAATTATCTCCAAAGGAATTTCAGCAGGGAAATCGCAAAATTCTTATCGAGGTTTGGTACAGATCTATAAAGGCGCACAAAACGCCCGCAATTTTTCACAGTGCGACTCTCTTTTGATGACCGACGAATGCGGTGCACATACCTTTCCGTACATCGAATGCAAGAACCCGAGTGCCAAAATTGAACACGAAGCGACCACTTCTAAAATTGGTGAAGACCAACTATTTTACTGCATGCAACGCGGTATCAGCGAAGAAAAAGCCATCAGCCTTATTGTCAATGGCTATTGCAAAGAAGTCCTCAACCAATTACCTATGGAATTTGCGGTAGAAGCCCAAAAACTATTGGCCATTAGCTTGGAAGGCAGCGTAGGATAAACAGCACACATTTAGAACATTAGATCAGCATAGACAAAATGATAAAAATCGAAAACTTACACGCCAGCATCAACGGAAAAGAAATTCTCAAAGGACTTAACCTCGAGGTGAAAGCAGGCGAAGTACATGCCATAATGGGCCCTAACGGTGCTGGTAAAAGCACACTCGCTTCTGTGCTCGCCGGAAGAGAAGATTACGAAATTACAGCGGGAAGCGTTACCTTCTTGGGCAAAGATCTCCTTGAACTCGCTACCGAAGACCGCGCACGCGAAGGCCTTTTCCTCGCTTTTCAATATCCGGTAGAAATACCAGGTGTAAGTAACGTCAATTTCTTAAGAACTGCACTCAACGAAAAACGCGCCTATCACGGACAAGACCCCATTTCTGCCAAAGACTTTATGGCACTCGTTCGCGAAAAATCAGCGCTTGTAGAGCTCGATGCTAAATTGGCTTCTAGAGCAGTCAATGAAGGATTTTCGGGTGGAGAGAAAAAACGCAACGAGATTTTTCAGATGGCCATGCTCGAGCCAAAATTAGCCGTACTCGACGAAACAGACTCAGGTTTGGACATCGATGCGCTACGCATCGTTTCGCAAGGTGTAAATGCCCTCAAAAGCCCTGAAAACGCTTGTGTCGTTATTACCCACTACCAACGCTTACTCGACTACATCGTTCCAGATGTTGTTCATGTACTTTACGACGGCAAAATTGTTAAATCTGGCCCGAAAGAGCTCGCCTTAGAATTAGAAGAGCGTGGTTACGACTGGATCAAAGATAGCTTGTAAGATGGAGACGCTCATTAGCAACAAACTCTTGCCATTCGTTGCCGATTTAGGCCCGACCAAATTGCAAGTGCCGCAGTCTCTTCAAGCGGCTGCTCAAGCTTATCTTCAAGGTCAAGATTTTCCGACCACGAAAGCCGAGCGCTTTAAGTATACCCGCCTCGCCAAGTTAGCCAATGCCCAATTGAGTGCCGCTCATCAGCTAGATGCCGCCCAGTTAGAGCAATACGGTATTTTGACTGATGCATATACCATTTACGTCAACAACGATCAAATTCTGATACCTCAAAACTTACCAGTTGGTCTAGAAATACACCTTAGCACACAAGAGGCTGGTACTTTCCACGAGGCCAGCTTTTATGACATTTTTGGTGCGCTAAATATCCTTCATGCGCAAAACGGTGTCAGTATAGCACTTGCAAAAAACTGCACCTTAGACAAACCCATTCAAATTGTTCAAGTAAACAGCGGAGGCAAAAGCTTTTATCGTCACCATTTCAACTTTGGTGCGAATTCAGAAGCGGCTATTTATTTCGTTTCCAAACAACAAGAGCAAACGACCAGTTTTTCGCATACACATCTCCAATACGAAATTGCGCAAGACGCTCGCATCAAGATTTTTAAACTTCAAGATACAGCTCAAAATCATTTTGATTTCAATGAAGACCGCGCACAACAAGCAGCAAAGTCTCACTTTGAAATCAACACCCTCACTTTAGACGGTAGTTTTGTCCGCAACGACACCATGGTTGCCGTACAAGGAGAACACGCCCAAACGTATCTCAACGGTGCTTACTGGCTCAAAGAAGAGCAGCACGTGGCCAACTACACCACCATTGACCACCAAGTGGCCAACTGTGAATCTTTTGAAACCTACAAAGGTGTAGCCGGAGATAAGGCGACAGCCGTTTTTAATGGTAAAGTATTTGTGCGCAAAGACGCCCAAAAAACCAATGCTTACCAGAGCAATGCAAATGTTCTACTTTCTGAAAACGCAAGTGTCAATTCTAAACCTGAATTAGAGATTTACGCGGACGACGTCAAGTGTTCGCACGGCTCCACCACAGGCCAGCTCGATGAAAATGCACTTTTTTATCTGCGCGCGAGGGGTCTGAGCGCTGCTTCAGCCAAAACTTTACTCCTACAAGCATTTATGGAAGATGTATTAACGTACGTTAAACATGAAGAAGTTCTTGCCTATGTGCAACAGCGCATAGCAGAGCGCTTCAATTGGAATTACTAAGCCTATTACACTTTTCTCAAAATTCTTGAAACAAAAAAAGAGCGCTGAATCAGCGCTCTTTTTTTATGAATGAGGAGGAGTAAATTTTAACCGTTGAGGGCTTCAGCACCACCAACAATCTCGAGGATTTCATTGGTAATGGCTGCCTGGCGTGCTTTATTGTAGCTCAATTTGAGGTTTTTCTGAAGTTCTTTAGCGTTGTCTGTGGCTTTGTGCATGGCGGTCATGCGCGCGCCGTGTTCAGCTGCAAATGAATCTCTGATGGCTTTGTAAAGCTGAAGCTTCATTGATTTTGGCAATAAATCTTCGACGATGTCCATTTTTGAAGGTTCAAAGATGTAGTCACCAGCTTCTGAATCGCTTACGGTAGGAACAATTGGTAAAAACTGTTCTGTTTCGATGTTTTGCGTGGCCGCATTGATGAAACGATTGTATACCAAAACAACTTTATCGAAAGACTTATTGAGAAACTGTGCCATGATCTCTTCTGCCATTTGGGCTACTACCTCAAAGCGTAGGTCAGCGTAGACATCTTCCATGTTTTCCAACGTGTCGTTGGTATAGAAGTTTGGCGTGCGCTTGTAAACATCTTTGATTTTTTTACCCACACAGAAAACAGAAACGTCTTTTCCAGCGTAATCTTCGGCGATCAATACACCAACACGCTTGATGATGTTGTTATTGAAACCACCGCACAAACCTCTGTTAGAAGTAATGCCGATAATCAGAATTTTGTTCTCTTCGCGTTGTTCTGCATAAGCATTTTCAGAGAGGTCTAGGCTAGCACTTAAGTTTTCGAGGATTTCGCGCAATTTGCCCGCATAAGGACGCATTTGCGTTACGGCATCTTGTGCGCGTTTCAATTTGGCAGCAGACACCATCTTCATGGCAGAGGTGATCTGCATGGTGGAGCCAACTGAACTGATGCGGTTACGTATTTCTTTTAGATTCGCCATTCTAATCCTAAATTAAGGCTTTAATTATGCAAATTTAGCAGCTACTTCTTTGGCTGTTTTTGTCAAAACGGCCTCGATTTCGTCTGTGTATTTTCCTGCTTTAAGCGCAACAAGTGTATCTGCGTGGTTGGCCTCAAGTACAGTAAGGTAATCTTTCTCGAATTCTTTGATTTTTGCTACCGGAACTGGTTGCATAAGACCTTTCACACCTGCGTAGATGATCGCAATTTGCTTTTCTACTGGATATGGGTCGCCTTCGCGTTGCTTCAGGATTTCTACGTTACGTGCGCCTTTGTCTAGGACAGCTTTAGTAGCTGCATCGAGGTCAGAACCAAACTTAGCAAATGCTTCGAGTTCGCGGTATTGTGCTTGGTCAAGCTTCAAAGTACCGGCAACTTTCTTCATTGATTTAATTTGAGCAGAACCTCCTACACGTGATACAGAGATACCAACGTTGATTGCCGGACGGATACCAGAGTTGAATAAATCTGACTCGAGGAAGATTTGACCATCTGTAATGGAGATCACGTTAGTTGGGATATAAGCAGAGACGTCACCAGCTTGCGTTTCAATGATTGGAAGCGCAGTGAGGGAACCACCACCGCGAACTTTGTCTTTCAAAGATGCAGGTAGGTCGTTCATTTGCTTGGCGATGTTGTCGTCGGCGATTACCTTTGCAGCGCGCTCGAGCAAACGAGAGTGAAGGTAAAATACATCACCTGGGTAAGCCTCGCGTCCTGGCGGACGACGTAAGAGTAGAGATACCTCGCGGTAAGCAACTGCTTGCTTAGAAAGGTCATCATAAACAATAAGTGCAGGCTTTCCTAAATCGCGGAAGTATTCTCCGACAGCAGCACCGGTCATTGGCGCATAAAACTGCATTGGAGCTGGATCTGAAGCGTTAGCCGCTACAACAGTTGTGTAGGCCATTGCACCAGCATCTTCTAATTTTTTCACAATACCTGCTACAGTTGAACCTTTTTGGCCAATTGCAACATAAATACAGTATACAGGCTCACCGCGATCGTAAAATTCGCGTTGGTTGATGATAGCATCGATAGCAACAGTGGTTTTACCAGTTTGGCGGTCACCGATGATGAGCTCACGTTGGCCACGACCAATTGGAATCATGGCATCAACTGCTTTGATACCCGTTTGAAGAGGTTCTGTTACAGGCTGACGGAAGATAACGCCTGGCGCCTTGCGCTCGATTGGCATTTCGAAAAGTTCGCCTTGGATTGGACCTTTACCGTCGATTGGCTGACCGAGTGTGTCTACAACACGACCCACCATACCATCACCAACTTTAACTGATGCAATTTTACCCAAACGACGTACGGTGTCACCTTCTTTTACACTTGAAGAACGACCGAGCAATACTGCTCCGACGTTGTCTTCTTCGAGGTTAAGTGCAATTCCTTGCATGCCACCATCGAATTCAATGAGTTCGCCGTATTGAACGCCGTTCATGCCGTAAATGCGTGCAATACCATCTCCTACCTGAAGTACCGTTCCTACTTCTTGCAATTCAGCTTCTGAGCGGAAACCTGAGAGTTGTTCTCTCAATATTGCGGAAACTTCTGCTGGTTTAATATCTGCCATGTGTACTTATTTTTTTGTCTGTTGACGATTATACGAATTGTTGTTTTAAGCGCTGAAGTTGGGTTGCAACTGAAGCGTCTATTTGGTGGTCGCCCATGCGCACGATGAAGCCACCGATAAGGGCTGTGTCGATTTCTTCTGTAATTTCGGCCGTGCCATTGATGGAAGCTGAAATTTTGGAAAGAATAGACTGTTTGGTGCTTTCTTCGAGTTCTTGCGCACTGATAATGGTAATAGGTACTATTCCGCGCTGCGCTTTGAGCTGCGAAATAAATTGCTTCGCGATGTCGATCATGACAGACTCGCGGCCATTGTTGGTGACCAAGGATAAGAAATCAATGGTGGTTTGGTTGAAGTCAGGGAAGATTTGCTTGATAACTGCAATCTTTTTATCGATGTTGATGAGTGGGGAATTCAAGAAAACTTGAAAGTCATGCGCCTCATTAGACACTTTCAAGAGTTGAAGGATGTCTGCTTCGATGAGCTCCACTTTATTGTGCTCGGTAGCTAACTCTAAAAGAGCCTTAGCATAACGAACAGCAGCTTTGTTGGACTTCATGGATTAGTTCATTTTGATTTCGCCGGCAAGTTGCGTTGCAAGGGCTTTTTGTTTGTCGTCAGAACCGAGTTCGTGACGAACTACTTTTTCAGCAATTTCTAGAGAAAGGCTTGCTACGTGGTTTTTGATTTCAGCCATTGCAGCAGCTTTTTCGCTGTTGATATTTTGGCGAGCAGACTCTACAATTTTAGCAGCTTCGTCTTTTGCTTTGCCTTTAGCCTCTTCTACCATGTGGTTTGCAGCTTCTTTTGCCTCTTTTAAAATTTGATCGCGTTCTGCACGAGCCGCTTTTAAAATTTGATCGTTCTCTGCTTTAAGTGCTTGCATTTCTGCTTTTGTTTTTTCAGCGAGTTCGAGGGCATCAGTGATATTTTGCTCGCGGGTGTTGACCGCATTTAAAATTGGTTTCCAAGCAAATTTGGCCAACAAGAAAAGTAAAAGGCTAAAAGTAATGCCTGTCCAAACGAGTAAACCAAAATCAGGTAATATCAAATCCATTTTTCTGTGTTTTTTAAATTTAAAAAAAGGAAACCGCAACCAACCGTTGCAGTTTCCTTTTGAGTTTAATTACGCTTTTGCTCCAAGAAGACCAACTACGACTCCAAACAATGCAACACCTTCGATAAGTGCCGCTGCGATGATCATCGCTGTTTGAATTTTACCAGCTGCTTCTGGGTTGCGCGCAATACCTTCAACTGCAGAACCACCGATACGACCGATTCCAAGACCTGCGCCTAAAACTGCCAAACCAGCTCCGATTGCTGCAATACTACCAAACATTCCTGTCATTGTATATAATTTAAAAGGTTACTAATTAATGGTGAGCTTCTTCAACGGCTGCCCCGATAAACAATGCAGAAAGCATTGCAAAGAGGAAGCCTTGTAAGAAAGCCACGAGGATTTCAAGCACCGAAATAAACAAAGCCATCGGGACAGACAAACCAGCCCACGCGATATTTTTGTTGATAAAGATGATGGAAATCAAAGCTAATACGATAATATGCCCCGCAGTGATGTTCGCAAATAAACGAATCATGAGTGCAAATGGCTTAGTGAGGATGCCAATTAATTCAATTGGAATCATGAAGATTTTCATGGGTACTGGAATACCTGGCATCCAGAAGATATGACCCCAGTAGTTTTTGTTACCTGAAAATACCGTGACCAAAAGTGTACAAAACGCCAAGAAAAGGGTAATGGTGATGTTGCCGGTAAGGTTAGCTCCACCTGGAATAATCGGAATAAGGCCCAACATGTTGTTAATCCAAATAAAGAAGAAGATGGTCAACAAATAAGGCACGTATTTGTGGTATTTGTGTTTGTCGATGTTGGCCTTAGCGATGTCGTCGCGGACCATGACGATGATGGGCTCTAAGAACTTAGCGAGGCCTTTAGGTGCAACAGCGCCATTTTTACGGTAAAAACGCGCTACTGCAAACATGATGAGTAAAATGAGCAAAGAGCCAAAAAGCAAAGAAGCTACGTTTTTGGTGATTGATAAGTCGGTAGGTGAAGCGTTGTGCGGATGCTCGCCGTGAAATTCTAAATTGTAAACAGCGTGACCATTTGAAGTGCCGATTTTGTCTAATTTGTAAATTTCTTCGTGGTAAAGGGCGTATCCTTTGGCTGGGCCAACGCCTTCCATGTAGGTGTATGTAACGCTGTCTTTTCCTGGAACTTCGATTTCTTTTCCGTGGTAGAAGTATTTAGAACTAAAAACTTTGAAACCGTTGTCGTGAAGAATGATAGGGAGATAAATGCTGGTTCCGCCGTGTTCTGGGCCTGCAATGTGCCACTCATGCGCATCTTTGATGTGGTGCATGATCATTTCGCCAACGTTGAAATTTTCTTCTTCTGAAGCCTTTGCAAAAGGTTGATATACAAAGAATGACAATGCGAAAACGAAGATTTGCAAAAGTGAAGAAAACTTGCCTGCCTGCTGCATTAGAATGTGTTTTTGCGTGTTTGCGAAAAAATTTTTGCAAAGGTAGTCAAACTTTCTAAAGAAACAATTTAATTTTTGAACAATTCAGGCCTGAGTTTTGCGCAACTTCTTATAGAGTTTGATGCCCAACATTAAAAGAATCCCAACAGCAAAAAAACCAATGGTGCCAGACAGCCAACTGAGTTGCCCTTTCAATACCACAATAAAAATAATACTGACCAAAAACAAGGTGGCTACCTCGTTCCAGATGCGCAACTGACCTGAGCTCCAACGTAATGCGTCTTTTTCACAATGACGCATTAACTTTTGAGAATAAAAATGGTACAACAAGAGCAAGGCGACGAAACCTAGTTTGAGGTGCATCCAAGGCGCGTTTAGTAAGTAGGTAGGATTCAAGGCTAGCATCCAAACGCCAAAAACAACAGTGAGTACCATTGCTGGGGTGGTGATGATCCACCACAGACGTTGCATCATGATGACGAACTGTTTTTGTAGGATTTCTTTTTCAGGTTCAGTTTTATCAGAAGCCTCTCTGAAATAAATGAACAGACGCACCATATAAAATAGACCTGCAAACCAACTCACCATAAAAATAAGGTGTAGTGCTTTGATAAAGTCATAGTTTGAGTTCAGCATGACACAAAATTAATCGAAAGCACTTGATTCATGTTATATTTGTATAAAAAGCTTCTTTATGCGCTTCCGGATACTTTTTTTGGTGCTTATTTTTAATTTTTCCGCGCTTTTGGCTCAAGTGCAGTTACTTTCACTCGAAGGCACGTATCAAGAAAAGAACCTAATTGTCAACAACCCACCAATGGCCGACGGCTTTGGCTTTTGCATCAGTAAAGTGTTGGTCAACGGCGAAATTCTGCCTGCTGTCATTCAAACCTCTCATTTTGAAATTGACTTTCAGTTATTTCACTTGAAAAAAGGGGATGAAGTTTTTGTGGTGCTCGAACACGCCGCCGGTTGCGAGCCCCGCTTTTTAAACCCAAGTATTTTATTGCCAAAAAGCACTTTTGAATGCACACAAATTAACGCGCAAAAAGACGGCAGCCTTAGTTGGACCACCACCAGCGAACACGCTGTGCTCGATTACAGCATTGAGCAATATAAATGGGGGCGCTGGGTAGAAGTTGGACAGGTCAAAGGAAAAGGCACCAAAGGTCCCAACACTTATCAGTTTCAACTGACCCCTCATTCGGGTAAAAACACAGTTAGGGTAAGCCAAACCGATAGCTCTGGAAAGCCTAGAATATCAAAAAGCACAAGTTTTACCTCTTCAATTACCCCGGTTTCGTTTAGTCCAACAAAGGTGCACTCCACACTTACTTTTAGATCCAAAAATCAACTTGTCAAAACCAAATATGAGATCTACGATGCCTATGGCAATCTGCTCAAAACCGGATTTGGATCTTCGGTAGACTGTCGTAATATTGTCAGTGGTGTGTACTTTATCAATTACGACAACAAGTCAGAAAAATTCATCAAAATTGAAAACTAAATGAAGCGCATAGAACACCTTGGTATCGCCGTAGAAAATCTAGAAACAGCTATTCCACTCTACGAATCGTTGCTCAACACCTCCTGTTATAAACAAGAAGCTGTGGCATCCGAAGGCGTCAGAACGGCATTTTTTCAGGTTGGCGAATCAAAAATTGAATTATTAGAAGCCAGCAACCCAGACTCTCCTATTGCCAAGTTTATCGCCAAAAACGGCCCGGGGTTTCATCATGTGGCCTTTGAGGTAGAAGATATCGAAGCGGAGCTAGAACGGCTACAAAAAGCGGGTTTTCAGTTGATCCATCAGAGCCCCAAAGACGGTGCCGACAACAAGCGCATTGCGTTTTTACACCCCAAAGCTACGCATGGCTTGCTAGTTGAACTTTGTCAGGAAAAAAGCGCGTAAAATGCAGCTGGATCGCGATAGTAGTGCACTTGTAAGCCTGCCTTAATTGCACCTTCAATGTGCTGCGGAGTATCGTCTATAAAAAGTACATCGGCTGGCTCAAAACCCATATGTTGGCAAACCCACTCAAAAGTTTCCGGATGCGGTTTGCGTTGGCCAATTTCATGTGAAAGATAAATTTTTCTAAAAAAGTGCTGCATCGGATCGGCTGAAACTTTCCGCCATGCACGCTCTACCTCTATCCAATGTAATTCATTTGTATTGCTCAGCATAAAGAGCGGTGTTGTCTTTTCCAAGTGCTCAATTAATTTTAATTTCTCAGTAGGAAAAGCACCTAACATTGCATTCCAGGCCGCTACAACC
Organism: Flavobacteriales bacterium; assembly: GCA_947463345.1. Lineage (GTDB taxonomy): Bacteria > Bacteroidota > Bacteroidia > Flavobacteriales_D > Crocinitomicaceae > UBA952. Next base: position 3,218 of record CANHSA010000025.1, on the reverse strand, counting down.
TGATTTGGTGTAGTTCCGGATTGTGTGTAAGGCAACAATAAATTGACAAAGTGCTGTGGCGAAATTTCACCGCATTCAAAACGGTCAAAAAGCTCATTTTGAGCCAACTGCGAGTAACGCTCTTTGAAGTCGCTGACGCCTAGGTTTTCAAATGCGCGTTCAGTAGCGTGGTAGTCTATATCGATGAGGACGCCGCCAAGATCAAAAAGTACGGCTTTATAAGCTTTCTGCATGGTTCAAAGTTAGCTTAAAAAGGCTATTTGAACCCATTCTAAATTAGCAAGAATGACATTAAAATGACAATTGCCGCTCTTCTATGACTTAGCTTTGCGGGAAAGAAACGCGCCTTGTTGCAACAGCTCCATATTATCGCCTTTACGCACCGTCATCTCGATGTCAGTAAAATTGGTTTGTTGCACATCGAAAAAGAAGCGCAAATCGCACAACTTAGCGTTCTAAAAGAAGCACTTGGGCTCAAAGAACTCATGTTCTTAACTACTTGCAACCGCGTAGAAATCACGTTTGTCAACGACCTCGACCTCGACACCCCGTTTCTCACGCGCTTGTTACAAACGCTTTACCCCAAGCTTGTTCCTATTCAATTAGAAGACTTCGTGCGCAAAGCCGAGGTTTATTCCGGAAGTGCGGCCGTACAGCACGCGCTTTCCGTAGCCTCTTCTATCGATTCCATGATCATCGGCGAGCGCGAAATCATTACCCAAGTGCGCCTGGCTTACGAACATTGCCATGCATTTGGCCTCACCGGCGACCTCCTTCGTTTGCTCATGAAAAAAGTGATCGAAACTGCCAAGCAAGTTTACACCGAAACTAGCATCTCCACCAAACCTGTTTCTGTCGTTTCTTTAGCCTATCAGTACCTCAAACAACTCAATATTCCTCTAGAAGCACGCATTCTGATCATCGGGGCTGGTGTCACCAACACCACCATGGCGCGCTTTCTCAAAAAACACGGCTTCAAAAATTTTCAGGTTTTTAACCGCTCTTTGGCAAACGCCCAAAAGCTTGCCGACGAAATTCGCGGAAATGCCTATGCCCTAGACGCCTTGAGCAATTACCAAAATGGTTTTGACGTACTTATTACCTGCACAGCTGCAGAAGGCGTCATTATCAATCCTTCGCTCTACGAAAGCCTGATCAACGGTGAAACACAAGAAAAAATCATCATTGACCTCGCGATTCCTCAAGACCTGGATCCAGCCATTTTGACGCAACATGCAGTCAAATACTTATCTATTGAATACCTCCAACGCATTTCAAATGAAAATGTAAAGGAACGTTCCAAAGAACTTCAACAAGTTGAAGAAATCATCGCCAACGCACGCTATGACTTCCAACACCTCCTGCGCGAGCGAAAAGTAGAAATCGCCATGCGCGAAGTACCTGCTCAGGTCAAAGAATTACGCGCTACGGCCTATACCGAAATCTTCAAAGAAGACCTCGACACCCTGGATCCGCAAGCTAAAGAAGTACTCGATAAAGTAGTAAGTTATCTCGAGAAAAAATACATCAGTGGCCCCATGAAACTGGCCAAAGAAATCATCCTCAATCATGCAGACTAAACCGCTCATCCGCATTGGTACACGCGGCAGCGACCTCGCCTTATGGCAAGCCCATTTTGTGAAAGCGAAATTAGAAAACCTCGGTTGCGAGGTGCTACTACAAATAATTGTTACGCAAGGCGATCGCATCCAAGACCTCAGCTTCGACAAACTAGAAGGCAAGGGCTTTTTTACCAAAGAAATTGAAGCGGCATTGCTCAACAACGACATCGATCTCGCAGTACATTCACACAAAGACCTCGAAACCACTCAACCCATAGGCTTGTGCATTGGTGCAGTCTCTTACCGCGAAGACCCATCTGAGCTTTTGCTCATGCGCAAAATAGCCCAGGACCCTACGCAGCACTGGGGCCTGAAAGCTGGGGCCGTCATTGGCACCTCATCGGCGCGCAGAAAATCAATCATTAAAGCGTTAAGACCCGATCTTCAAATCGAAGAATTGCGAGGCAACGTGCCCACCCGCATCGACAAATTGCGCGCCGGCCACTACGACGCCATTTTACTCGCCAACGCAGGCGTGAGCCGTTTGCAACTTGCCCTCGACGACCTCCATACCCTTGTGCTCGACCCAACCGAATTTATTCCGGCGCCGGCTCAAGGTGTGCTCGGCTTGCAAATTCGTCAAAACGATGCACAAACTCAAGCAATGGTGGCGCAACTGAATCATCCCGATGTAGCTTCCCAAATAGCCATAGAACGCGGCGTTTTGCAAGCGTTGCAAGGCGGGTGCCAATTGCCTTTGGGAGTGTTCTACGGCCAAGACAAAATTTACGCTGCCCACTCTACCTCGTCCCAAATCGCTGCCCAATTTTATCAATTCGATTTAAGCGCCAGCATTTCAGAAATTACAGCTACCCTTCAAGCTCAATGAGCAGCATCTTTATTTCTAAAGACCCCGAAGAGCTCAGCATAGAACTCCAAGCACTCGTTCAAAAAGGTGTGCTCGAAGCGCAATCTCTTATTGATTTCAGTGCTGTTCCTTTTGAGTGCCCTACATCTCACGACATCCTCTTTATAGCGAGTATTCGTGCCGCTGATTTCTTCTTTGCCAAGTGCCAAACAAGCGCACAAATAGCTTGCGCTGGCCTAGAAACCGCTAAAAAAGTAGCGGAGCGTCATCAAAAAGAAGTGCATTTTATTGCCCAGCAGTCTGACCAACCAAAATTAGAAGCACAAAAATTCAATGAATGGCGAAACGGCAGAAGCGTTTGCTTTCCGAGTAGTCAGTTGTCTGTAGGGACCTACGCAGCCTTGATCCCAGAAAATGAAAAAATCATATTGACCGTTTACGACACCCACTTCAAAAATTCATCAATCCAAGAAAAAGACATCTATGTTTTTTCTTCTCCGAGCAATGTCAGGGCTTTTTTAGCACACAACAACATTCCAGCAAACGCTCAAGTTGTTGCCTGGGGAAGCTCCACCGCCCAAGAATTGGAAAAAAAGCAAATAAGTGTCAGTAAAGTACTCAATGGGCAACAACAAGCTGACCTCATCACTTGGCTCAGTAAAGTGCTTTAATTTGTACCTTCACGTATGAAATTTGAGCAAACCGATCACATCAGCCCTGATTTAATTCGCTTATTTGAAAATACCGTCTTAGGTACCAACGGTGCTAAATACAAGCACCTAGATGTG
>CANHSA010000024.1 GCA_947463345.1 Flavobacteriales bacterium | reverse complement strand
GTGCTGTTTTTTACACTCGCATTGAATTCGATGTAGAAGGATTTCATGCCCTTCATTTTGGTCGATAATTTATCGAGAATTCCCTGAGCTTTAGCATCTTGGCCCATGGCGTTGATGCTGATCAGACTTAAAACAAAAACGAGTAAAATGCGCATAATCATGAATTTCTGTGCAAATATCATAAATTATGCCAAATCAGCGAAATCTTTATGCATTTCGACCGCACTATTCTACGATAATGAGCGAATGGTTGCTAATGAGTTGGGTGCTATGGACCTGCAATAAATAAGTACCGGGCTTCAGGTTTTGAGGCAGTTCAAAATTGGTCTGTGCTTGAATGCGCAGCACTTCCTTGCCTTTCATGTCGAGTAGACGTGCAAAGTTGGCTGCTGGACCCGTCATATGAATGGTGCTGCCAGGGCAGGCCGGATTCGGGTAAATGGTGCGTTTGGCCACTTGAACTTCGCTAAGATTGGCCAAAGAACCAAGATTGATGTTGTCTAGGTACATGCAATTGCCCCAGTCACCGATGTTTCTAAAAGCAATTTGTACGTTGCCAAGGTTGGCATAAGAACTCAGGTCAACGGAATCTTTGCGCCATTGCGTACCAGTTGGCGTAAAAAAGCTTTGGTTGTCTGGGGAGGTCGCTAGGTTTTCTCCACCTTTGAAGTACAACATTTGTTCGGTGGCAAAACAGTCTGTCGAAACCACCACTTGCAGGGAGTCAGAATAACCGCTGCCCCAGCGCGCATATGCCACATCAAAATAGAGGTAAGGTTGTACAGGCAAATAACTGGTTTCAATAGGCATGACTAAATCGTCGAAACTACCTTGTGAATCGATGTCGTAGTTATTGAAAAAGGTAGCTTGAGAAGAAGCGCCAAAACCTCCTGCTGAAGTAGAAAGCGTCCAGGTACCGTTGCCGTTATGATCAATTACACTCCAACCCTGTGGTAAAAACGCTTGCTGAAAATCTTCTTGAATGCCCGTCTGAAAGCTAAACATAGAAAGCGTTACATACAAGGAATCGGTATCGGTTTGGCCATTGGCATCGGTGATTTGTAAGATGGCGAGGTGTTGGCCAGGGCTTTGAAAATAAACCACCGGATTGCGCAAAGTGGAAGTACTAGGGTTACCAGTAGGGAAGCTCCAGTTCCAGGTTGCATTTTGATGACTTAAGAAAGAATAGTCATCGAAATAAAAAGAGTCAATGGCGCAAACTGCGGTCTGGCTGAGTTTGTCTACGGTAATGCGCGCAATAACTTCGCTGGGGTTCTCGACTAAATTACTCTGGTAAATTCCTTTTCCGTAAGTAGCTAAACGGATCTTTTGATCGCGGTAAAAAGGTTTGAGGATATTGCCGTTGGTGAAAAGTGGCAAACCGTTATTTTCTATAGTAAAATCTGATTGGTTGTTGCGGTAATAAACCGCTTTGTTGGTAGCTACGTAAATGCCGCCGTCTGTGCCCGCGATATTCACCAGCGCTTGTACAGATTCGTTGTTGAGTAAACTGCTTGTGAGGTTGTTCCAAGAAGCGCCGCCATTCGTAGTTTTATATACTTTAAAGCCATTTGAACCACTAGGGTAGGCCAACCAGAGCTCTTGCGCATTGGCAGGGTTGAGGGCAAGTAACATCCGGCTTGAGTTACCTGAAGGAATGGTCATTTGCGTCCAGCTAAGACCGCCGTCGGTTGTTTTCCAGAGCTTGCCCGTGCTGCCACTTGCCGCTTTTTGATTCAAATAAATAATTTGTGGGTTATCTGAGGCAATTTCAATGTAATTGACGCGCTCGTTTGGATTAGAACCAAAAGTTTGAACGAGTTCAAAAGAAGCGCCTTTATCGTTACTGCGGTACAGCTTATTCTCCTTTCCGGTATAGGCGATGCTATAACAATTCGGGTGAAACACCAATTCGGTAGACTCCGCAGCCCAATAACTTTCGTTGGGGTCAATGCCAAAAGAAGCATTTTGAATGGCGCCATCTAAGGTAGCAGGAATGCGCTTGCCGTCGACGTCGGAATAATAAGTGAGCTTGTTGTCGCCTGGGTTGACGTATCCTGTCGGCGCTTCGCCACCGCCCAATTCTAAGAAGTTGCCAGCTCCGTAATTTTCGTGATGTGCTAAATTGCCATTGTGGTAGAGCCCGCCCACCAACACATCTTCGTTCCAGCCGTTGTCGAAGCCCCAGTAATCAGAACCATGAACCCCCGACATATAAAAATCGGGTTGGGTGGTGACAAAATTAGAACTATGGTAGATGCCGCCGTCGGTAGTGATCCAGGTGTGGTTGCCCACAACACGAAAATCTTGGTTGTCCACGTGTAAATTGAGTGGACCGCCTACATAGCCAGAAACAGCTGCAAACGTTGCGGCACCGTCAACACTGCGATACAAATTGAGGCCACCAATGAGAAGTTCATCGGCATTATTAGGATTGGCTACAAGAGCACAATTGTAAAAACCTTGGTGATAGTTCCAAGTTGGGGTTCCCATTGCTAAATTTGGATGCGCAGTAGAATAAGGACCGCCTATTGGTGTGTTGGGAAGCGTCCAACTTTGTCCGCTGTTGTTGCTGCGGTACAAACCAATGTAGCCATAGTCGTTGGGTTTGGCATCGCCAATTAAATAGGCATAAACCCTTTCTGGGTCTGCGTCACTCACTGCCAAACGGCCGCCGCCATCTATGCGAGCAGGGTCGGTAGAGGAATACCAGCCGGCATCTTGAAGTACCCAAGTAAGACCTGCATCGGTGGATACAAAGAATTCGCAGCGGATGAGGCTAGGGTTGTTTTTAAGTAAATACAGCGTTTGGGTGCTTCCCGGTTTTTGTTTGATGTCGTAGGATTTCTGCGTAAAGAGTTGGGTCCAGTTTTGGGCTGCATCTGTACTGCGATACAAACCTTTGTCGGTGGCGGCTAAAATGATATTTGAGTTGGAGGGCAAAATATAAATCTCATTGACGTTTAAGCCCGAGCTCGGAAGTGTGTTGGTCCAGTTCAGGCCGCCATCGGTGCTTAAAAACAAGCCCTTATTACCACCGGCGAGAACAAAATTGGGGTTACTTGGATGTACTTCAACGGCCGTTACGCCAGAACCGAAATCGATGTTTTTAGAACACAAAACCCAGTTGAGACCACTATTGCTACTTTTGTAAACCTCGCCTGGTTCTGTACCACAGTAGCATACATTTGTTTGTGCCGCACATTGGTCAAAACTGTAAATATTGGTTTGCCCGGAACCCTGTGTTAAGCCTTCTTGATAGTTGGTGATAGGGCCCACGATGCTCCAATCTGTTGTTTTGTTTTGGGTGCCTTGTTTTTTGAAATAAAGGGCCTCCTCATTTTGAATCTGTACTTGAGTTGGTGTTATTACAAAACCCGATTCATTGGTGAAATACTGATTTTGACGCATCCAGCGCTTGTAGTATTGCGTATGGTAACTTTTTTCAAAGGTGTGGGTTCTGTAATAGTTTTGATAAGCCTGGCTCACCTCAAAAACATTTGGGTGCTCGGCGTACATGAGCTGGGCCCATTGCGGCAAACCTGCTATTTCAGAAGAAGAAGGTTTCTGCATTTGTTGAGCAACGACAACGTTTGAAAACAAGAGGAAGGAAGCGAGAAAAGAGAAGTAAAACTTGGCCATACTTAAATTTTGATGGTCCAATTTACGATAATTTATCCAATGAATCTAGTGCGTTCATCTGCATTAGGCAAATAACAGCTTGTGCGTTTCCCAAACCATTTGTAACGATGTTTAGCCACATAAGCATAGCAGATGTCGCGCAAAAACCCCGGACACAACCAAGCCAATTGGGTCCAATGAAAAGCGCCATTAAGGTCTTTATGGATGAGTAAAACGGCCGTGCTTTTCTGAAACCAAACGCCGTTTCTTAGATAAGAAATGCTGTCTTGAATACTGGTTTGTAGAGCGCTTTGGTCAATGGAGCTGGGCAGGCCTTGCAAAGTTGAAAAAGTAAACTTCGCGGACTTGTCGTTTTGGAGCATTTTCTGAATGAAGCGGTTGCAAAGCATACAGTGGCCATCAAAAACGATCAAATACATGGGTGCTATTTATTGGTCATTTTCTCGGGAACAACAAGTTTTTTCGGCTCACTGACAAGGTCTTGGAGCAAAGCTAGTTTTAAAACTTCGGCCATTTTATCGACATACTGAATGTGCAAGCCTTTGAGATAAACCGGCGCAATTTCATCGACATCTTGTTTGTTTTTGCTACACAAAATGAGGTCGGTGATGCCAGCTCTTTTGGCTGCAAGTATCTTTTCTTTGATGCCGCCAACAGGCAAAACATCGCCGCGTAGGGTAATTTCACCTGTCATGGCCAAGTTTTTCTTGACTTTACGCTGCGTAAACAACGAAGCAAGGGCCGTGAGCATGGTGACACCAGCGCTTGGGCCATCTTTTGGGGTAGCGCCTTCTGGAACGTGGATATGCACGTTGTAGTGCGCAAAAACATCAGGGTCTAAGCCGAGTTGTTCGTGATGGCTTTTGAGGTATTCGAGCGCAATGACCGCAGATTCTTTCATGACTTCGCCAAGGTTGCCGGTAAGCGTGAGTTTGCCGTTTCCTTTTGAAATCAAACTCTCGATAAAGAGGATGTCGCCTCCGGCAGCAGTCCAGGCAAGGCCAGTAACCACACCGGCAACGTCATTGTTGTCGTATTTGGTGCGCATGCGGCCGGCTCCTAAGAAGGTGAAGAGGTCGTCTGAACTGAGTTTAGGCTCGAAGGTTTCTTCCATGGCAATTTGGCGCGCACGGTTGCGGACTAACTTGGCGACAATTTTGTCCAAGCCACGCACCCCTGATTCAAAAGTGTAGGACTCGATGATGGACTGCCAAAGTTTTTTGTCGATGAGGATATCTGTTTTTTCAATGCCGTGGGCTGTGAGTTGCTTGGGCAAGAGGTGGCGCTTGGCAATTTCGATCTTTTCTTCGAGCGTGTAACCATTCACTTCTATGATTTCCATGCGGTCTAATAATGGGCCTTGGATACTTTGAAGGTTATTGGCTGTAGCGATAAACAATACTTTAGAAAGATCGAATTCGGTTTCGACGTAGTTGTCGTAGAAATTGCCATTTTGCTCTGGGTCAAGGACTTCGAGCAGGGCAGAGGAAGGGTCGCCGTGGTTGCTGCGGCCTAATTTATCGATTTCGTCCAAGACAAAAACCGGATTGGCTGTTTCGGTCTTTTTGAGGTTTTGCATGATGCGACCTGGCATGGCGCCAATATAAGTTTTGCGGTGCCCTCTAATTTCAGCTTCGTCGTGGAGGCCACCCAAAGACATGCGTACGTATTTGCGCCCCAATGCTTCGGCAATGGATTTGCCTAAAGAAGTTTTACCAACCCCTGGAGGGCCGTAAAAACAAAGGATAGGCGCTTTCATGTTGCCTTTTAACTTGAGCACTGCAAGGTATTCCAAAATGCGTTCTTTGACCTTTTCTAAGCCAAAATGGTCGCGCTCTAGTACCCGCTTAGCGACATTCAAGTCTAGTTTGTCTTTGCTGTAAACATTCCAAGGAAGTTCAAGCAGGAGGTCGAGGTAATTGAGTTGAACGGTGTATTCAGCGCCTTGCGGATTCATGCGCTGTAGTTTCTCCAGCTCTTTGCCAAATAACTTGGCCACCCGCTCATCCCACTTTTTGTGCTGGGCTCTTTTTTCGAGTTCGCGCGCATCCTGAATTTGAGGATTGTCGCCGAGTTCGTCTTGAATGGTGCGCATTTGCTGGTGCAAGAAGTATTCGCGCTGTTGTTTGTCGAGGTCTTTGCGCACTTTGTTCTGAATTTCGTTGCGCATTTCCAAGACTTGAATTTCGGCGGTGAGGTGCTCGAGCACAAGCATAACGCGTTTTTTCATGTCCATTTCTTCGAGCATAGATTGCTTTTTAGCGACGTCAGCATTCATGTTGGAAGAAATGAAATTCACGAGGAAACTCGGGCTGTCGATGTTGCCTATAGCAAACTGCGCCTCTGAAGGAATATTGGGGCTCTCGCGAATGATTTGCAAAGCGAGGTCTTTGATTGTGCTGAACATGACCTCAAGTTCCTGATTGGCGGTGTCTAGTGGTTGTTCGGTCAGGACGCGCACCTTTGCCTTCATGTAGGGTTCTGTTTGGGTCGCCTGAACCATTTCGAAACGGCGTTTCCCTTGGATAATTACTGTGGAGCTGCCGTCTGGCATTTTGAGCAAGCGAATGATTTGGGCTACGGTGCCGACCTGATGGAGGTCTTCAAATTGTGGTGTTTCTACATCTTGGTTTTTTTGAGAAACAACCCCGATGATCTTGTTGCCTTTGTTGGCTTCTTGAATAAGCTTGATGCTTTTGTCGCGCCCCACGGTAATTGGAATAACCACCCCCGGGAAAAGCACGTTGTTGCGCAAGGGTAGAATAGGGAGCTCTTCAGGAAACTCTTGTTTGTTCATGTGCTCTTCTTCCTCTGCGGTAATGAGTGGAATAAACTCAGCATCGGCGTCGTAGCCAGATAAACCAAAAAAACCTTGGTCAAAAAGATTGCTCATAATAGAATTGTTTCAGGCAGGCCTTGTGTCAAGATACATGCCAAAGCCAAGGAAACTGCAAAAAAGTCAGTTCTTGGCTAAAAATTTAAAAATTTCGGTGTCGTGTTGGCTAAATTCTTGCTTCCTTCTGGCCATCATGGCAGTTGCGGCTTCAATTGCTTTGTCTAGGCGATACGTTTCTGTTTGTTCGTCTGCATGCCATTGAAAAGACGCGGTGAATTTATCTGGGAACTGACTACAGAAAATATTACTGCTCACGCCTACAACTGAAGCTGTGTTGAATTGCACATTGATAGCAGACTTGCTGTGGTCGCCCATGGTGAGCCCCATAAAAGTTTCGTTGGTAGCTACTTGCTGTTGCTGTTCGTAGGAATAAGTGCTTACTTTTCCGTAATTGTTCTTGAGATTCGAGCAATTGGTATCGGCGCCTAAATTGCACCATTCGCCAATGAGGGCGTTGCCCATAAAACCGTCGTGACCTTTATTGGAATAGGCCTGAAAAATAGAATTACTGACTTCACCGCCAATGCGACACTCTGGGCCAATTGTAGTGGCACCATAAATTTTGGCGCCCATTTTGACAACAGCACCATCCATTACCGCTAGAGGCCCGCGCAGCATGCTGCCCTCCATAATTTCTACATTTTTACCGATGTAAATAGGGCCGTGGGTGGTATTGAGTGTAGCACCTTCTATGCAGGCACCTTCTTCAATAAATAGATCTTGTGCCGGGCCAATAAGTAAGTTTGTTCTTGAAAGTTCTTTTGAAACGCTATTCTTAGTCGCCAGCTTAAAATCGTGACGCAAAATAGCATCGTTCTTGAGGTAGAGGTCCCAGCGGTTCTCAAGTACAAGCAAATCGACAAAATCGGATTGAATGCTTGTATTTTCTTCTCCGTTTTTGGCAATTAGTATATCTTGATGGTAGATGGCTTCGCCAACTTTTAAATTGGTGATCATGGAAGCTAACTCGGCATTTGCAATGCATTGCGCATTGATCCAAATTCCGTCATTGGCCGCAAACTTCCCAGACAAATAACTTTCGGTTTCAAAACCTATTTGCGCGTTTGGTAAGAGCAGTTGCCAACGTTCGGTATTGGTAAAAAGACCACAGCGCAACTCGGCAACAGGACGTGTGAGTGTTAGCGGCGCAAAGCGCAAATGCAACTGATGGTCAGATAAGAGAAGTTTCATCGGAAGAAGCTGAATTAAATACAAAGCTACTGATTAACAGTAGTATAAATGTGAATAGGCCATTAATGAGTAACATTTCGTTTCCAAATTGATAACCCTTCCAAATGAGGTCGGCATTTTGACTCAAGAAATAGCAAGCCACAGGCGCAAGAATGACAATCCAAGGAATGACGAGCGCTGGCACATTTCTTTTGGTAAGGATGCCAAAAGCAAACAAACCAAGCAAGGGCCCATACGTATAGCCAGCGATCAAAAAAATCAAGTTGACAATGCTCTTGTCGTTGTACCATTTAAAGAGGAACACCAGAAGCGTAAACAAGACTGCAAAACTTAGGTGTACAATTCTTTTGAGGCGCATGCGCTCTGATTCAGCAAGATTTTTGCGTTCAAAGCCAATGATATCAATGCAAAACGAAGCGGTAAGTGCAGTAATGGCGCCGTCGACAGAAGGAAAGAGGGCAGAAATGAGTCCAATGATGAAAATAATAAAGACGCCGCTCGGAAGATACGTCTGGATGATTTTTGGAAAGAGGTCGTCTGGTGCGAAGTCGAGGCCATTTTTGAAGGCAAAATAACTCAGGATACTACCCAACAACAAGAATAAAGCATTGACAACGAGTAAGGTAAAACTGAAAACGACCATGTTTTTCTGGGCATCTTTGAGGGTTTTGACACTGATGTTCTTTTGCATCATTTCTTGATCGAGGCCCGTCATGGCAATGGTAATGAAAGCACCGCCTATAAAGTGTTTGAAGAAGTAATCGCTTTTCGAAGGATTCAAAGACAAGACTTGCGTCAGTTTTTTATTTTGGAGTTCTTGCCAAAGCTCAGCCCAAGAGAAATCCATTTGTTGTTGCAAGGTAATGATACACACCACTAATGCCAACAACATGAAAAATGTCTGAAGGGTGTCGGTCCAGACGATGGTCTTGACACCGCCTTTGAGCGTATATGCTAAAATCATCAGGATGATCAATAAAGTAGCTTGCCAAAATTGTATGCCAATTGGTTCAAAAACAAAAAGTTGAAGCACATTGATGACTAAATAAAGCCGAACTGTGGCGCCAAGCGTACGCGAAAGAATAAAATAACCTGCTCCCCATTGGTAGGCGCGTAACCCCAGCCGTAGCTCTAAATACCGATAAATAGAACTGAGCTGATGCTTGTAATAGAGCGGGAGCAATACATAAGCTACCACAAAGTAACCCGCAAAAAAACCCAAAACTAATTGGTAATAATGCCAGGCGCCTGCGCTCACCGCACCTGGAACAGACACAAAAGTTACCCCAGAAAGTGAGGTGCCGATCATGCCGAAAGCCACTAAGTACCAAGGGCTTTTTTTGTCGCCGGTAAAGAAACTATGGCTACTCGCATTTTTAGAAGTAAAATAGGCAATGGCCAAGAGCAGCCCAAAATAAAGGAGCAAGATCAGGGGAAGTAGCACAGTATTCATGGGGTAAAAATAACGTAAAGCACTATATTTGCCTCAAAAAATTTACGTATGGAGCTCATATTTGTTGTTATTTCCTTTCTATTGGTCAGTGTGGCTATTGTGGCAATTGTTTATTTGTTTCTCAAGCGCCAGCACGATCACGCCTTGATCCATCTGCAAACAGAGCTGAGCCTACAACGTCAAAATTATTTTCTTCCTAGTAAGCTCGAAGCTTATCAGCGCTGCATTTTATTGCTAGACCGCATTTCGCCAGCGAACCTGACCTTGCGCACCTTGCAGGTAACACAAAATGCCAAAACACAACAGAGCTTATTGGTAAAAACAGTTCGCGAAGAATTCGAGCATAATATTGCACAACAATTATTTGTGTCTCCGCAAGGCTGGGCTATGTTGGTGCAATCTAAAGAAGAGGTGTTGCGCGTCATTAATATGGCAGCCAATACTTTAGACGCCAATGCGAGTGCGACAGACTTAGCGGCTAAGATTTTAGAGATTGCTGCACAAATTGAGCAGTTTCCAACAGAAATTTGCAGAACTTATTTGCAGACTGAATTTCAGCGTTTCAACGCTTAGCAAACTTTTCCTTTACTATAGCAATGAGCATTGGCAGCAAAGAAAGTCCAATGATGCCAAAAATAACGGTTTCGAAATTTTCACGCACAATGGTAAGGTTGCCAAAGAAATAACCGAGAAGGGTAAGCCCCAACACCCAACTGATGCCGCCTACCACATTATATTTCAAAAACACGCTGTAACGCATATTAGCTAAACCTGCGGTAAAAGGCGCAAACGTACGCACGATCGGTACAAATCGTGCAATAATGATCGTTTTAGAACCGTGCTTCTCGAAGAAGTCTTGGGTTTGTTGCAGGTGCTTTTCTTTGAGTAGGGCGTACTTTCCGATTTTGAGTTGGGCCAACTTGCGCCCATATTTTTGCCCAATCCAGAAATTGAGTGCGTCACCTAAAATAGCTGCAATAATGAGAAGTAAGAGCACCACCAAAAGGTTCAGTTGCGCTAATTCGTTATCGATTTGTACCCCTGCGCAAAATGAACCCGCAGCAAAAAGAAGGGAATCACCAGGTAGTAAGGGCATAAAAACAAGGCCAGTTTCAACAAAAACAATCAGGAATAGGATACCGTATACCCAAATTCCGTAGTCTTGAATGAGCAAAAATAAATAGTTGTCGATGTGGAGAATAAAATCCAGAAGAGAGTAGAGAGCGCTCATTTATTGACAAGTGATTTGAGGTGCGTTTTGTTCAATCCAAGCATTGATACCACCTTCCAAAATACAGATATTGGTAGCGCTGTACTCGGTTTCCATGAAATTAGCAAGCGCTTCGGCGCGTTTTCCAGATTGGCACATGAGGATAACTTGATCGTACTGTTGTAGCGTTGGATAGGCAGCAGCAAAAGTAGCCATTGGAATAGAAGGGCAGTCAATTTTACAGCTCAAGAGCTCATATGGTTCGCGGATGTCGATAAGGCAACAGTTTTCTTTGGCTTCCAAAGCAAGAAGTACCACCTTCGGGCTCAGTATTTTCATGGCGTAAAATTTTAGCAAAGATAAAATTCTTGCTTAAAAGACCTTGATTTTTTGTGTTTGCTTTTGAGCGCGCACCCTCAGCTGATAAGTTTGGCTATTCTTTAATTGCAGGCGCATGTTGGGAAATTTCACCTCTGTTGTACCTTTTTTAAGCTGATGGTAGTCAATCTGACAATTTTTCATGTTTTCAATGGCGCTGAAAAGAAAGGCGCATTTTTGCGCTGGTTTGGATCCAAAAGCCTTTGCTTTATTCCCCTCAAAAACAACTAGCACACCGTCATGGGAATAATAACAGATTTCTTTGCGATAGATGATTTGCTGTTTTTGATAGCTCATCAAAACCAATGTGCTCAAAAATAGCATTTTGAGGCTATTTTTCGACAAATCAAGCCAACCGTAAAACCAGCAAAAGGTCAGCAGCCAAAAAAGCAATACCCACCAAAATGGCAAGTCAAAGCCTTTGGCTATTGCACCTGGCGCCTCGCTAAAAAAGCGCATGATGTTCAGCATCCATTGAATGCAAGTTTCCAAAACAAAAGCACTCAAGTGATCTACAAAAGGCAGTGCTTGCAGCACAGGGAAAAACATGCCCAAGATCAAAATAAAGCTCGAGAGGCTCATGAGGCAAAGATTAGCTAATTGCGCATAATTCGGATACAAATGAAAATGATACAAACTCAGGGGGAGGGTGGTGAGTGTGGCGGCAAGTCCGAGGGCGGTGCCGTCCCAAAGTTGTTGTGCAAAGCGCCATTTGAATAGCATCCAGTTTTTGATGAGTTCGTAATACAGGTAAATACCAAGCATGGCTAAATACGACAACTGAAAACCGAGGTCAAAGAGGTAAAGCGGATCGTAGAGCAGCAAACAAAAAGCGGAAAAGAAAAGGGCGTTCAGGTTGCTGATTTGTTTGCCCGAAAGCTGGCTCAGCAAGAGCACACTAAACATAAAAACGCTCCTCAGCACGGAGGCCGACAACCCTGTTAAAATGGCGTAATACCAAACGATGAGCACCACCAACAACAAGGCTTGCTTGCGACTCACCCACCTGGAAAATAAAGCCAAAACTTTCAGCAGCGCCAAGATGAGCAAACCAATGTGCATGCCCGAAACCGCTAAAATATGCATGGCACCTGTGGCTAAAAAATAAGACCTAAGTTCTTGGTCGATGCCATCTCTTTCTCCAATAATGAGCGCTCGGGCAATTGCGGCTGCTTTTGTGCTCAGGGCCTCCGAAAAAAGCGCGGATAACTTTGTTTTGATGTGAAACAAACTGGACTCAAAACCCCAGCCAGCATCTTTTGCAGGACCCAGAATTTTGAGGGCTGAGCCATCGATAAACACGCGATGACTGATTTGTTGCAGTTGGTAATAACGCTCTTGATCGAAGGCACCAGGGTAGGCCTCATTTTGGATGCGTTCAGGCTTACATCGCAATGCATAGATTTGGCTTAGATCAATTGGTAAGCTATCTTTTGAATAGAGCAGCAAGCGAACTTGAGTTCTCCTATTGTTTTGGATAAAGTAGAAGTCGCCAATTAACTTTTGGGTACCCTTTTTTTGTTCTGAAGATTGGATTTTGAAGATTCCGGTATATTCTTTATTCAGTCGAAGGCATTTGAATTGTCTGAATTGGCTTTGTGCAGTGTACATGAGCCAAAAGCCGAGCGCAAAAAAGAGCAGCAAGATTCCGATTTGTCTGGTTCGAGAAAGCAAGAGCAAGCCAACGCCAAGCGCACTCAGAATATTCAAAAAAAAGAGAGAGGCCTCCGTTAAATTACGGTAATCGGCCAGGTAGAGACCAAGAATAAATGGCAATAATACGAGCATGAAATGCCATTGATGTTTGGGCATTTCTTCTTGCGAAGTGTTGTTCATTAGCGAGATTTAGAGGTAGAATTTTCCCGCTTTGAATTTGATTTTTTCGGTGAGTAAATGAGGTCGAATAACTGGCTCGAGTTCGGCTTTTGAACAAAGAAATTGCGCCTCGAGTTGATCTATGCTTTTGGCTTCTTGTAAAAAGGCAAATAAGGCCTCTTCAGTCAGGGTGCGGGGCAAACAAACATCGCAGGTGCCACAAGGGGCAATTTGCTGACCAAAGTAGGTGATGAGTTGCTGGGCACGGCAAATAGGCGTCTGGCAATACTGCTGCATGGCGCTGAGTTTGTCTTGGGCGGCCTTTTTGCGCTCGAGGTAAATGCTGGGCTTGAGGTTCAGGTAAGACTCCGGCAATCTTTCGATGCTGAAATGTAGCAAAGGAAGATTGCTTTTCTTGGTGAGTTCGATGATGCCGTTTTTTTGCATGAAGTCTAGTTGTTCTTCAAAACGTTTGGCGCTCGTTTTTAGTCTTTGCAAGATTTTGTCTTCGTGTAGAATGGTCATTTGGTCAAAAATGCCAGGATAACTACGCACAAGGGTGGCGCAAAGTTGGTAGTAGGCTTCGTGTTGGATTTGGAAGTTGTACAGCACCTCGTTGTTGACAATAAACTGCAAGCGCGTAGGTTGGTAGAAGCCTTCAGACAAACTGAAGTTGCCGTTTTGTTCTAAAATTTTCAAGGAATAATAGACTTCGTCGTCGGGTAAATCGAAAGTTTTGCAGAAGGTTTTGAGGTCGAAGGGATAGGTTTCGTCTTTGCCGGCGCCAATGGCGATTTTGAGGTAGTTGCAAATGGCGCGGTATACGAAGATAACCCGCTCGGCACTCGGGAAACTTTTGTCGAGTTGGCGCTGCATTTGCGGGAAGTCTTGGGGTTCGTGGAGCAACAAAGCATAAGCGGGTAAGCCGTCTCTGCCGCCCCGACCTGCTTCCTGGAAATACGCTTCTGGTGAATTGGGTATTTCGTAATGAAGTACAAAGCGAACGTTTGGTTTGTCAATGCCCATGCCGAAGGCGTTGGTGGCCACCATGATTTGGTTTTTGTCGCTGAGCCAATCTTGGAGCATTTGGCTTCTTTGGTCGGCACTTAGGCCACCGTGGTAAATGCCGCAGCGCAGGCCATTGGCTAAAAGCACCCTTGCCACTTCTTTCACCGATCTTCTGGTCTGGCAATACACAATTCCGGTGCCATTTTCGCGCTTGCAAATAGCTAAAATTTCTTGCATTTTGTTGGTGGCAGGCCTCACTAAATAAGAGAGGTTGTCTCGGGCAAATGTCGATTCGATGATGTGCGCCTTGGGCATTTCGAGCTGCACAAGGATATCTTGCTGCACCGCTTTGGTTGCCGTTGCCGTTAGCGCTAAGATGGGCACTTCTGGTTGTAGTTGGCGAAGTTTGGCAATTTGTCTAAAAGAAGGTCGGAAGTCGTGGCCCCATTCCGAAATACAATGCGCTTCATCTACTACCAAAAGCGAAATTTTCATGCGTTTGAAACGCTCAATGAACAACGCTGACTGAATTCTTTCGGGCGAAGTATATAAAAACTCGAGGCCGCCAAAGCGGGCGTTATCTAAAATTTGATCGATTTCTCGGTAGGGCAGACCACTCGTTAGCGCTTTGGCGCGCAGCCCTCTTTTTTGTAGGTTATCTACCTGATCTTGCATAAGAGCAATGAGTGGAGAGATGACCAAACAAAGACCTTCTCGCTGAACACCAGGCACTTGAAAACAAATAGATTTGCCACCGCCAGTTGGCAACAAAGCCAAAGTGTCTTGGCCTTCGAGAGCTGCTTTTACAATTGGCTCCTGACTTGGTCTGAATGCAGCAAAGCCCCAATGTTTTTGGAGTAAGTCAAGGGCTTGTGTGAAGGCGTGCATCATACAAAGTTAAGGAATGCTTTTAATAAGGTCAATAAGTTGTGTGCTCCATGATTTAGCTGTATATTCGCGCATCAATTAACATGCTTATGTCTGGAGTTTCCTTACAATTTCCTATCACACCCAACACCGATAGCCATTTGTCAGCCATAAACTGGGATAACCTCCCATTTGGTAAAATCTTTTCTGACCACATGTTCGTGATGGAATATGCCGATGGCGCTTGGCAACAAGGAGAAATCCTTCCTTTTGGCCCCATCGCCATGCATCCAGCCATGTCTGCCATTCACTATGGACAGTCCATATTCGAAGGCATGAAAGCTTACCGCAATGACCACAACGAAGTTGTGTTGTTTCGCCCAGAGCTCAATGCGCGCCGTTTTTCAGAATCTGCAGCACGCATGTGCATGCCCGAAATACCCGAAGAACTTTTCTTAGCTGCAGTCAAACAACTCGTTGCACAAGACGCCGGTTGGGTCACCAACAAACCAGGCTACGCATTATACATTCGTCCGTTTATGTTTGCCACCGATGAATTCGTCGGTATTAAACCTTCAGACACCTATAAATTTGTCATCATCACATCACCTGTTGGCGCTTATTACGCCGAGCCCGTTCGCGTTAAAATCGAAGAACACTACACACGCGCTGCAGTAGGTGGTGTTGGCCGCGCCAAAGCTGCAGGCAACTACGGTGCTTCTTTGTATCCGGCCAAACAAGCCCAGCAAGAAGGCTTCCACCAATTGGTCTGGACCGACGCCAAAACCCACACTTTCATCGAAGAGTCTGGCACCATGAACATCATGTTCGTGATCAATAACACCCTCATTACACCATCCGAAGACGCCGATACCATTTTGCGCGGAACCACCAAAAGAACCGTTTTGGAAGTCGCTGCCTCATTAGGGATTCCTATCGAAGAGCGCCCAGTGACCGTTGCAGAAATTATCGAAGCTGCCAAAAATGGCACTCTACAAGATGTTTTTGGAGCAGGAACAGCCGCCACCATTGCGCCAATTGCCATCATTGGCTACCGCGATGAAAAACTCACTTTGCCAGCACTCGAAACCCGCGAAATCTCTCTTAAAATCAAGGATTTCCTCGATAACATTAAGTCGGGAGCCCAGCCAGACACCCAGCACTGGATCCAGAAAGTGTGTTAAATTGTGAAATTTGCTAAAGGCATGCATCTTTAGTTCATGCGCTTCCTTTTGATCTTTCTTTTGCTGAGTTTAGCCTCGACAATTCAGTCGCAGGTGTTGGTGGTTTCATTTAAAGACTCCAAAACCAACGAACCCATCCCCAACGTTCAATGCAAAATTGGATTTTTAAGTGCTGAGTTTGGATCAGTAAAAGACACAATGTCCGGATTTTCGCTGCAAAATGGTGAGATTTATTTTGCGTTAACGGCAGCAAAACCAGGATTAAATACCGCAAAAGGCCCTATTGAATTTCAGCTCGATTATTCACACCCCATTTATCAGGCTGCTTCCAAATTGTACGCCTTTGAGCTCAAAGAAGACAGCACCAAACTCACTTTATATCTAAAAGCGCAGCGCATTCAAGAAGTGCGTGATATCGTTGTTAAATCCAATAAACCCGACACAGTTTATGCTTCCAAAACCTATAGTGTTGCCGATTTTGAATTGGGTGCAAATGGTGAACTTTTCTTACTGACCTACGAGAAAAATCTGATGAAAGATGCGCAATTACAATGCATCTACAAGGACACCACGCTGTTTTTACAACAGATTCCAGAAAGAGCCGAAGCGCTCAAGCGCGATTTTAGAGGGAACGTACATGTGCAAACAGAAACGAACATGTACGGCTTGCAAAGAATGGACTCAACGCTTCAATTGGGGAGCATCCCAAAGGATTACTTTTATAAATATATTGCTCCCATAGTAGACACCAACCTCACCCGGCAGTTTTACTCGAGCTATATCGATATTTACCCCGCTTTTGAATACGGCGCCTTAGATCAGCTCGATTCTACCTATAAAGCCATTTTACACATCCAGGACGACCTCATGATGGAATTGTATCGTTCGGAATACAAGTGGGTAGACATCAGAACGAAACTTTGGGCCAAAAACTTAGAAAATCAGACCGGAATTGATGCAGAAATTTATGTAGGGGCTAATGTTTTTACGAAGTCTTTGTATTATGAGCCCGTATATGCACCGCTTTTTTTGTCCAACGACACCCTTTATATTTTTGATTATCCAAAAGATATGCTGCGCGTGTACACCACAAATGGACGCCTTTTGAAGTCTATTCCGATTTTCCATCATTACCACGCCAAGCAAAGCGGTTTTCAGAAGAACCT
>CANHSA010000023.1 GCA_947463345.1 Flavobacteriales bacterium | reverse complement strand
GAACCCGCAATTTCTGCAGCGATGTCAGAAATGATGTCGCCATAAAGGTTGAGCGTAACAATCACTTCAAAATCTTGAGGTGCATTGGCAAGTTTGGCCGCACCGATATCGATGATCCAGTGGTCGTTGGCGATTTCAGGGTATTCTGCAGCAATTTCGTTAAAGACCTCTCTGAACAAACCATCGGTTTGCTTCATGATGTTGTCTTTGGTAAAACAAGTTACCTTACCACGGCCATAAAGTTTGGCGTATTCAAACGCATAGCGGATGATCTTCTCACAACCTGGGCGGCTAATGAGTTTGAGGCATTGCACTACTTCATCGGTTTGTTGGTGTTCGATGCCTGCATAGAGGTCTTCTTCGTTTTCGCGAATGATCACCAAATCCATTTTTGGATGCTTGGTAGACACGTACGGATGCAAACTAAAGCAAGGGCGAATATTGGCATACAAACCCAAAAACTTGCGCGTAGATACATTCAAGCTCTTGTAGCCCCCACCCTGCGGCGTGGTAATTGGCGCCTTCAAAAATACTTTATTGCGGCGAATGGTATCCCAGGCCTCAGGGCTAATGCCGGCAGTGTTGCCAGCCAAATAAACCTTCTCACCTATTTCAATTTCATCGTAAGCCAACTCGGCACCTGCTGCTTCCAAAATAGAAAGCGTTGCCTCCATAATTTCTGGCCCAATGCCATCTCCTTTTGCTATCGTAATACGTGTCATCATGTCAATTTTTAGTAGGCAAAATTGACATTTTTTGATGATTTGGTTTTATTTATAAATTTTATGATGAGCATAAAAAAGCCATCTTTCGATGGCTTGATTTGAGTTTAAATCTTTATAAACTGATAAGCTTGATCTTTGAATTTGATGAGATATGTACCTTTTGATAAATTATCTATCTGAATGAGCCCAAATGAATTTGGTTGAGAACCAAATAACATTCTTTTTCCTTTCAAATCTAAAATTTCCCAAGGGCCTATTGGCAATTCTCCTTTGATTTGAAGCACAGTTGTTGTGGGGTTAGGAAAAACCTGAATCAAGACCTTATTGAATTCTATCAAACCTACCGTTGAAACGTTTCCAACAACCGTGTTTGAACAACCGTTGTCTGCAGTAACCGTTAAGGTGACAGGATAGGTATCGGCTCCGGGGAAATTATGAGTGGGGTTCACCAGATTAGAAGTATTTCCGTCTCCAAAGTCCCACGCGTTTTGCGTGATGCTTCCGGCAGAGAAAGTAGATGTGTTAGTAAAAACTACTTCCGTTTGACTTGCTCCTGTTACAGTGGTGAAGCTAGCTACAGGGCCTTGCATCATTTCAATTGGAAAAGTTAGCGCATAAACACAAGCATCTTGAGTGGTGACGTCAAGAGTTACCGTGTAAGACCCTGCGCTTCCATATTGCGTAGCATCCGTTTGTAAATTTGAGGAGTTGCCATTGCCAAAATTCCAATTGTAAGAACTAATTGGTTTGCCCGCATAAAAATCGTCGTAAGTGAAGGTGATATCGTTGTTGGTACAAGTTGGTAAAGGGCTCGTGACTTGAATTTGCGAAGGAACTGGGGCCGTAATTTTGTGACTGCTGACGATTCCATCAAACAAAGTAGTGATGTTAGAAAAATCTTGCGAATTGATCAAGTTACATGCCGCTGAAAGCTGAAAGGTGAGCTTCACAACCGGAACATTGATAGGAATATTAAAGTTTATGGAGGTACCTGAAGAAGTGTTACTCAGGTAAAAATTAGCTTGATTAAAATTACTGAATGCATCTAAACCTGTAACTAATGAGGTGGTAGAAACATACGTGAGTTCTGTTTGATTGAATTGAAACCAAAAGTCAAAGGAATTGACGTTGGTGTTGGTCGTTTTTAAAACAACCGGGATATCGATGTAATTGACACCGGAGGTTGCGTAATAACTAGCATTTAAGATATCAAAGACAATTGTGTCGTTGAGGGCTTTATTTGATGGCGCAATGCTTGGCTTAGTGACTTGACCAAAAACATGGGTAATCATTAAAATAGCTGCTGCAAGTGATAAAATATTTTTCATCTTTTTCATTTTTATTTACAAGAAAAGCCGCGTTCCGAAGAACGCGACTTTTTTGTAAATGAGTGGATCAAATGCTTATTCAATAATCACCTTCTTCATTGTGCTGAAGTTTGCATTTTGTACGCGTACAAAATAAACTCCTGCGTTTACTTTAGGAAGGGTAATTGCTAATTTACCTGAAGCTGGGATTTGACCTTCTTCAGCAATTAAGCGGCCGTTCATGTCATAAACCGACACAGATGCACCTTCAACAGACTCAACTGCGAATGTACCATTGTTCGGGTTAGGATAAACTTGAACGTTCAACACTTGTTGGATTGCTTCTGAAGATTTTGCAAACTTCATATCTACTGGCTTACCATTCAAGATAGCAAGTTCAGTTTGGAAGTTTTTCTCAGATAATTGACCGTTTTCAGTTGTTACAATAAGTTCAGCTACATTGGCACCAGTTGCAAAGTTTGAAACATTGAAACCAGAGAAACGCAATGTTTGGTCAGCGTTGTTCATGAATGCAGTTGCTTCTGAAGTTTGGTCTAAAGACGCAAGCTCTGAGTAGTTTGCATTGTTGAATTTAACTGCGAAGTCTAAAGCATTTACTTGCTCAGTAGCTTCAAAAGAAACCGGGATACGGAAAGTATTTCCTTCTTGTTGAGCAGCAGTAAGATCAAGAACAACAGCGCCAGTTGACTTCAAAAGACCATCAGCCGTATACGTAGCATAGCTTGCGTTTACATCACCTAACATGATACCGTAGTACGTCTCTGTTTGGATTTCAGGACAAGTTGCATAGTTAGTCACATTAGCAGAAATACTGAAAGGAGTAACAGGAACTTGAGCTTTTGAGTAACCAACACCGTCATTAGCAGGGAAGGTTGCAGAGATTTGATAAGCAGCATTACCTGTAGCGGTTGTTTTGTCAACGAAGATCCAATCTTTAGATGGGTGGCCATTAGACACACCAGCAGCTGAATAGTTCCATGCTTGACGGAATTCAGGAATAGCTAAAGTAGCACGTTGCTTGATTTGTGAGATATCACCCGCAGAAACAACACCGTCTAGGTTGACGTCAAGTGCCATAATTTGATACACGTTAGGTGTAAAGTTACCGTTCAACAACAATGTTTTACCCAAAACCGCATCGGCAGCATTCACTAACAACTGTACTGAGTTGTTGTTAGAAATGTCACGTGAAATATTCAATTTCTGACCGTTTGTAAGTACGTGTGTAAATACACCTGAAGTGTTTGGTTGTACAGCAGTAGCGGCAACAAATGTAACAGGTGTTGCACTTAACGCAGCTGTTGTAGCTGTAGATAAGGTAACAGTAGCACCTGAAACGCTAGCCACAGTAGCTGTTGAAGGAACACCGTCTGCAACAACTTTCATACCGACAACAACACCAGAAACAGTATTCGGGATAGTCAAAGCCGTAGAAGCTGAAGTAGCAGTACCAGTTGTTGTTACAGCACCATTAACGTTAGTGATCAAGAACGCATTAGGGTTCGCTGTGTTATATCTGATCGGTTGGTTGTCTGACCAGAAAGACAAAGTTGCAGGGTAGTTTTGGTCTTTGATAGAATACGCTTTACCTGAATTCGCTGTTTTGTTCAAAACTCCTGTAATGTAACTTTCTTGGATAGAAGCAATTGCAACTGTCGCAGAGTCTAATCCTGCAAAAGCACTAGTTTTTGTAAACTGTACGGTAAAGATATCCGCATTTGTTCCGTTGAATTCAGCATTAGCTGGCGCATTACCGTTGAAGTTCAAGGAAATTTGCATGGTGCCGTTGTTACCACTTGGTGTGCCAATTGCAGTTGCAGTTTCAATATGTGCCGCATTTGAATAAAGCGCATTCGCTACAAATACGTTTCCTGTTGGTGTCAATTTAGACGCATCGTAAGTAAGCGCGATATCATAACCAATAACGTTGTCAACTGTGTAAGTATTAGATACTGCAACAGGCATCAAGTATACTGTTTGATCACAGTTTTGAGTTACATTTTTAACTTTATATGGAAGTGCATTCGGGTCAGCGATATCCAAAGTAACAGCAGCAGAAGTTGCCGTTGCTTGGAAGTTATCTGTTGCAATTGCAGTAAAAGTTTTCACACCAGGTGTACTTGTCCAAGCATAAGACCAAATATTTCCAGATGTATTTGTACCAGCACCCACAAGAGTTCCGTTCACATAGAAATTTACACCACTGATGCCATCAACGTCTGTAGCGTTAGCTGTAATAGTGATCACAGTTGGGGCAGAAATCAATTGACTAGATGTAGGGTTGGTAAGTGCAACCGTTGGAGGTGTGTTTGCAATTACGTTCATAGAAGTTGTTGCAAATGAACCAGCTAAACCAAGGTTATCCGTAGCTTTAGCTTGAACCGAATACGTGCCATTTACGTTAGAAGGTACCGCATATGTTTTGGAATAAGTACTTCCTGAAAGCGTACCGTTACCGATAGACACAGAGTTAA
Source organism: Flavobacteriales bacterium (assembly GCA_947463345.1). GTDB lineage: Bacteria > Bacteroidota > Bacteroidia > Flavobacteriales_D > Crocinitomicaceae > UBA952. Next base: position 12,415 of record CANHSA010000023.1, on the reverse strand, counting down.
CGAAGAATTCAACAGATGCAACAGTACCGTCTACATCGTTAGCAGCACATGTAAATGTAACGTTTGAACCCAAATAAGCCGTTGCCGGAGCAGTTAAGCTTGAAACCGTAGGCGCTTGGTTAGCTGCAACTGTAAAGTTGTGGGCTGTAGATGTTGTAACCGCACAATCGTTGTCTGTTGCTTTTGCTGTAATCGCATGCGCACCGTTAACAGATGCAGTATAAGAATAAGTATAAGTTGAACCTGAGTTTGTAACTGTACCATTCAATAAAACACCGTTATCATAGAATTCAACACCTGTAACCGTACCATTCGCATCAGTAGCTGTAGCCGTAAATGTCATTGAAGTACCGGTAATGATACCAGAGGTTGACGGAGCAGAAGCTAAAGTTACTGTTGGAGGCGTGTTGGCTACTAACGTAAGTGAAGGGTGAGTTAAACCAACTGAAGGGGCATTAGAAGCATAGTAGTTTTCTGCAACACCAGTTGTTGTATTCTGGATCTGAACATTCAATGCAAAACTCAAGTTACCGGTTGTCGCAAATTGAGCAACCAAAACTTTATTAGTACTGGTAGCACCAATGATACCACCCAATGCTGCTATTGATCCATTATTGATGGTGATTGTTCCTCCATTTGTTTGATCTAAAACACTAAGTGCAGAACCAAGTCCTAAAGTATTCGGAACAACATAAGTTGGTATAACACCTGTGCCATTAGCTACAAAGCCATCTTGTGCACCACTACCTTGTATTGGCAATCCATAACAAGCACCAGGGTTATTAGCCAACATACCACTTGGGGTTACAGTAATAGCTCCATCTGTATCTTCTGACTTCATACATCCTGATTTGCCTGAAGCTACACCACCTGTAGTAAACCAAGAATCAATCATGGCTGTTTTTTTGGCAATATTCGTCATAGAAATAGTTCCAGGGTTTACCGAAACACCATAATCCGGGTCATTGTAGAATGCTGTAGTAGTGTTAACCGTCATCGGATTTGTTGAGTTACCAAATAACTGGTTGAATTTATAGTTAGCTGCCATATCCACATAGACACGATAAACAACTGTAGAAGTAGTAAGCGCTGTTGAAGCACCTGATGGCGCACCAGCAACGTCAGCTGCATTTGCGATGTAGTATTTTTCAACTACGATGCCCTCTAGACCTTGCGAGAAAACATTTCCTGCAAAAAATAAAAAGCATAAATTTGTGATTAAACGAAGTGTTTTCATAATATTTTGTTTTAAATAAGCGCCCACCGAAAAAGATGAAAAGAACAGTGGGCGCTTTGCCTTTATATTTAGGACTTATTATTAATTACAGCTTGTTCCGAAAGCAGGAGCAAAGATCAAGAAGTCATTTACATCCGTTGCACCGTCACCATTCAAGTCTGTAGGGCAAGCCTGTACACCAGTTGTTGAACCAAGTACTTGTGAATAAGACCAATCAGACAACCAGTTGTCACCAGCTACTGAAGAGAACGCACCACGGTAGTTAGCTGGCTCAAAGAAACCATCCATTGGGGCTTGTGAACAACCTGAACCAAGTGGTAAAGCAGGATTTGGCGTTACATCGTTTTTAGTCGTAATGGCATTTGTTGTAGCGTTTATAGCAAAGGCAGAACTAAATCCAGGAATACCTGTAGCACTCGCAATGATAACGTTGTTATCTACACCAACAAATTTGTCGTAACCAACATTTCCTGCGGCAAGAATAACTGAACCTGACGGTGTAGCTGTTCCTGCACCTAAGGTTACACCAAATGAATTTCCGACAAAAGTATTACACTTAATTTTCAAACGCTCAGAACCGTTTCCTGACGTCGCATTAACAACTCCACCTACTTGTGGTAAATAGTTATGCCAAGAATCTCCACCGAGATTAGTACCTCGGCTTGTTCCAGCAACACCATTAGTTGCAGTTGTCGTAGCAAAGTTTACACCCTGACGGAAGTTCGAAAAGATAGAATTGTAAAACTCTCCACCAGCAAAGTCTTTGGCCCAAAGTGCAGACATACCTGAATTATCGGCAGTTGTTGTAGTTTTTGCATTACCAATGACGGTAGCATTGTAAATTCTTGGGATTGAGTAAGGTGTGTTGTAAGAACGGTTGTCATCTGAGTCACACTCAAAACCATTGTCGTTGTCTGGGCCAATAACTGTACCTGAAGATGGATGATCAGCTTTCATACCAAACAAAAATTGTCCTCTACCAGACCAACCTTGGTCGTAGTCATACATGTCATCATTTCCAAATAGTGTAGTACAGTATTTAATATCAACTGTGCCACCAAACAACTCGATGTTGTCATCTGCACAAGAAACAATCTCGATGTGCTCGATTTTAGTACCGCGACCTACTGAAGCAAGTGTTAATCCATTGATCTCAGAACCTACCAAAAGGTTTGCACCCGAGTGACGAATAGAAACATAGGTCATGACACCAGAGTTGTCGTTGTCATCAAAAGCAGCGGTATTTGTATAAAATGAACCAACATAACTTACAGTTGTACTTCCCGCAATTCCAACTGGAGCACCGACAACAGTTGTTGAGGGGATAGTTGTAAAGTAGCCGGTCGCACCACCGTTGGGGTATGTGCCAGCAAATGCAATTACATCACCTGAAGCAACTGCTCCCGTTAGGTTACTAGAAAGCGTTAACGTTGAAGAAGAAATACTTAAAATAGTTGATCCGGCAGCAATACCTGTTCCACTTACTTCTTGACCTTGAACAACAAACGCTGGTGCACTTGTAAGGGTCAATTTATTCTGACCAGCTGCATTAGATCCTGAAGAAGCTGCACCAGCTTGCAAATTAAAAGAATACGCACCAGAGGGAGAAGTTGAGGTTGCAGATCCAGCAGGAACACTTAAGGCTACACCAAACTGATCTTGTGGATAAGAAGAAGCGAAGCCTTCTAGTACACCTAAACCATCGGCAACTGCCATCTTACCTCCTTGTCCAGGGATAAATGGACCATTTGCCGCTAATGTAAGGTTGTTTGATGCTTTTCCGCAAATCAAAACTCCACCCCACATACCTTTGTTATTAACTGAATACTGACCATTAAGGTTATCTGCGTCTGCTGTAAATACAATTGGGCAATCTTCAGTTCCTGGCGCCATGATTTTACCACCGCGCTCGATGATCAAGGCACGTGCTGCAGCAACAGACGGTGCTACTGACCCTTTAATTACTGTACCCGGTTGAATGGTGATTGTTGCACCTGAACCAATGTATAGTTTTTCATCAAGCGTCCAAATTTTGTCACATGTAAGGGTGATATTACCAGAAGTAAGTTCCTTACCATAAGCGGCAGCAGGAAGGTTTGTCCAGGAACCTAAAGTGGTAATTGCCGCAGTTGTGCGGTTTGCAACAGAAGGGCATCCACATGCGGCCCCAATGTTTTGTTGAGCAAACATACTGTTGCCCATTGTGACCAATCCTAGCATGGAGAAAAGGCCAACGAGTAAATTTCTTTTTTTCATTTGTTAAATATTTTTAGTTGGTGTAAAATTAGACCACAAAAAAAAGTTGGCTGTGAAGCCAACTTTATCTGTTTAAAAACTTTGTGAGCACATTAAATTTTCAAATGATTAAGCCAATGTTAGTATCAACAATTTAATAATGAGTTATTAAAAATTGTAAAGGGTAGCCAGCTGAAATGCAAGTTGATACGGGCGTTGTGGAACATTGCTTGCACCGAGAGAGTTAAGAGAATGGCTTAACATTAAACTTGGCTTGATACTCCATTTGAGCGTAACCGGTAACTGGGCGCCCATATGAACAGCTGCACTGAATTGCCAAGTTGTATATGGTGTGTATGCTGTTGTCTGAACTTCATTCCAACCCTCTTGAAGAATATACGCCAAATGGCTACCGATTAGTTTAGATGAAAGCACAGAAAAACCTACAAATGGCTGCCATGTTTCGGTGATGACATTGTATTCCAAACCGAGCGGTATACCCACATAATTCAAAATATGCTGATAAGTGTTTATTCCGGGAAGGCTGTTTGCTAGAAAATTATAACGGTAATTTTGAAAGCGTAAACCACCCACAAATGTCAATTCTCTAGTCAAACGACGCGCATATGTCAGGCCAAGTTCTTGAGCCATACCGCCGGTTTGTAAACTATCCATGATTCGATTGAATCCAGGATTTTCAGCAGATTTTTGATAACTCATAGCTGTATAACCTAATTGATAAAAAGCACCAACTTGGTTTTTATCTTGCACCTGTGCAAAGGAGAAAGTCCCTAAGAAAACGAAGAATAAGAGTAGTTTTTTCATGATTTAATTTTTGACGCAACGGATACTCATGCCATAACGCTGATCTGCAAATTGTCTGAAAATTTGAGTGCGTTGATAGCTGATTGAACGATAAATAGCTTCGTTTGGCTGCTGCGTCGCCGTCCAAAAATAAGCTTCTATACCATTTGCTGAAATTTGGCCATTGTATAAAACCACACCACCCGGATTGATATTTAAGGCGTATTTGTTATTCCCAAAATGAATGCTGGCTGTTGGCCAGTTGTTCGAATTCTGGGGTAGAATTCTATTGACCTCATCTTGCCCACGCCAAGCCATTAACTCTGTTTCAGAGCTATCCATCCCAATAGAACGCTCCAATTTTTTCCAATCTTCGTCGGTTGCAATGTGCCAACCTTCAGGGGCCAATCCTCTTGGGTCAAGTATAGTTGCATAATTGTAAAGTTGACCATAAAGGCTATCTGAAATGGTTTTGTAACCTGGCCCTACTTGCCAACCGGTTGTGTCATTCATGGCAAAAAATGGGATTGCAGAACCATCATTGAAACGCGTTGTTTTGAGGTTTTGGCACATCCACCATTGGTTGTTTATTTTAACCGTTTGATATGAATTACCATCGATATCGGTAACTGTACCATATTCCAATACGATTTGTTTCGGTTCATCTTTTTTGCAAGAACTGAGCCCTATTGAAATCAAAAGCGTAAGTAAGAGCATTAATTTTTTCATTTCGTCTTGATAAGAATTTCTGATTTTGTGAGCTCACCAACTGTAAAGTCAAGGAAATAAACGCCTGCTTCTTGTTGAGCCAAGCCCATATCTATCTTTAAATTGTTTTCAGTAGCTAAACTCGTGTCTGTTGCCAAAACAACTCCGAAAGCATTATATAATTTCCAAGAAATTTGTTGTCCTTCAAAATTACCGTTGGCTACAAGTTGTGTCTCGCCGTCAGTAGGATTCGGCACCATCTTGATTTCAAAGTTGCTCTGCCATAACTCAGGGCAAACCACCGCAATGTCTCTGCCTCCGCAAGCGCCCGGATAGCAACAAAGCCCTGGCACATTAAAGTTTACAGCTGGGTCATAGTTACATGCATTGGTGTCCATACAACCCATTACAACGGGTGTGATACAAGCGCCATCTAGTAAACAGGCAAAAGCTGGGCTATACTCCAAAAAGTTGGGATCGGTACAGCCACAATCGAATGGATAACTTAAAAAAGGACTGAATACTTCGTTTGCAGCAAGTAAGCTATCTCTTGCCACATAATTGATGGTACTGAGCGTTCCATTTGTGTTTACTTCGACTTCGATATTTAATTCAAATGATAGTTCACCCGCTGTTGTGAGTTGGGCTACCAATACCTTATTATCGAAAGGGTCAACACCTGTAACACCGCTATTTTGCAATAAAAACTGTTCTGAATTGAAACTTGTACCCGACTGCAAAGACCCAAAAATAGTATTGTCTTGGCCAGTAGCAATATCAACTAGACCTACCGTTAACCAAGCACTAGGTAAATTGACCATTGTATCCATTCCATCGGCAGTCGGTAATGGAATCCCTAATTGCGCATCTGAATTGTTGAGTAATCCTGTTGCAATTGCGGCACTCCCACCATCGTTATTCGTGCCTCCAATAAAAGAACCATCCGAATCCAAAACTTTAGGAATCCCAAAATACGTTTTGCCCGCTTGGGTTTTGGTTGTTTGGCCAAGTGTCATCCAGGTATCTAGCGCTACCAAACCTTCACTGTAGCGGTTTTTTAAAAACTCCTTGGCGTAAGTTTGCCCATCGGTAGCATGATTGTAAAATGGTGCTGTGCTTTCGAAAACAACAGGATGTCCGGTGCTGCCATAAACTGATTTCAAGCGCGTATTAGGTAGTAAATCAATGTAAATTCGATAAGTCGTCGTTCCAGGAAGAATTGCTCCACCAGAAATATCTGTAGCGTCATTTGCATCAGTGATATAGTATTTTTCGACGCTTACCTTTTCCAATTGTGCCTTTAAAAAGGAAAAACTACAAATGGCGATGCATGTGAATAGAATCTTTTTCATTATTGAATTTTATAAGAGAAGCCAAATTGGAATGTCGTTCCGTAGCGGAAATTATCAAAATCGATGTATGAACCATCTGATAACTGATAAGCCCTGCGAACTGGAGCATTCAAAATATCGCGTACAGTTAAGCTCATGGCATAATGCTTTCCTAGGTTTTTAGAAAGTTTAAAATCTACGGTATGTCGCGGCATTTCGTACACATTAGCAAAGCCTTTCAAAATTCCGGCAATCACCAAGCGGGGACCTTGCACATTATAGGATATCGTAGCGGTTAAACCAAGTGTATCTGAATTATAGCTTAGAATTCCATTGACAATATATGGTGCTTGCCCGAACATGGTGCGTACAACTGTATCAACTGGGAAATACTCAATTTGGTTGTTGTTCAGGATGATAAAGTCCTTTCTCACAAACTGAGATTGCGATTTAACAACTGTAACGTTTGACCTAAACTCAAGGTGCTTGCCAATATTTTTACCCACTTCAAATTCCAAACCAGCTACATATGAATTCTCGTTGTTGTCCCAAGTGATACCTGAACTACCAAAACCCATTTCAATGTGGTTCAAGAACGTCTTATAAAAAGCGCTGACAGAGAAATTGTCTTTGTTCGCAAAGTAGGACTCATAACGCAAATCGTAATTGGTAATGTCGGTCAGCTTCAAGTTAGAATTACCATAAATTAGGGTACGGAATTCATTGTCATAAACAGCCGCATCGTTCATTTCGCGGATGTTAGGGCGCGCCACACTTATGCTGTAATTCATGCGCAAATTGGTAGTGGTCTTTTTTTCAGATTGAAACTTAAAAATCATACTGCCCGATGGCAAGAAAGACCATTCATCCAAAATCCCTGGATTGATAATTGGGTAGCCCGGCACACTCACCCTTCGGCCGTCATTGCGCTCATAACCTAGCACATGGTATTTGTATACATCTGAAAAAAGTGCAACGTGCTCAGCGCGCAAACCGCCATTGAAGCGGATGGTTTTATTGAATTCAAAATCTAAAAGACCATATGCTGCAGTAATGGCATTGGTGCCAATGGTATGGTTCCAATCCCAATTGCGAGGGTCGTAATAATATCCCAAAACCCCATCCTGCATGAGCATTTGATTGGTGTCTAGAAATAAATTCAAATCCTCATTTTGAAGTGTTGAAGGTGAAGCATTACCAGCCATCAAGAAATACTCCTCCATTTTTGAATTACGATCACTATTCTGATAAGCTCCCCCAAATTTCAATTTACGAATCAGCTTCAAACTATCAGACGCTAAGGGTAATTCAAAAGAAAGACGTGAATCAAATAAGTTCTCATCTAAATACCTAAAGTATCTGCGGATACCGTCACCTGCATTCGGAGAAAATTGATATCCCGTAATCTCATAGTTTTGAGAAAACCCAATATATTCAGTCAATTTAAAATCCGGAACATTACTTGCACCATCGGTGTAGGAAACATTGGCCTCAATTTTTATCTTCGATTTGGGTAAATAATGCTGAGAAGCATATTGATAAATCTTTTGCTGGCGATTCTCATAAAAAATATTTTTTCTGAAGCTAATTTCCTCCAAAGGCTCACCTAAAGGCTGCGTTTGAAAAGAACCTACATCATTTGTTCCAGAAAAATTTGGCATCAATAAAATGGAAAATTTATTGTTATCATTGATTTTATAAGCCAAATTCAAGAGCATGCTCCATGAATTGATTTCTCTACTCACTAAAGCATCATCGGTAAATAAGACACCATATCCAAGCTGCTCGGGGCCAATGCGTTGCGAAATACCATTTGGGTCAAAACGAACGCTGTTGCCGTATCTGAAGCCAAAAATATAGCCCAAAGGTTTGCCTAAAAAAGTGGTTTGATTACCTATGCTAAAGTTTTGGGTAAAATTGATGGGAGCCCTGCGTATGGTGGTGTTCCAAGAATTAGAAAAACCATTATTAAAGCTAGTTCCGTTCGGATTGATCTGCGCCCACGCTTGTGGCCTGAGTGTTGAATTGAAGGTGGTAAGAGCAGCCAAAACAGCCGTTGGGTCGTTTACTTGAGAAGGATTAAGGAGCCCCAACTCAACCAAGCCTAAGGCCATATAGGTTTGGTTTTCATTGCTCGCATCTTGCCATCCTGTTACACCTAAATTAGCATAAAATTCGCCTAAACCAAGTGCGACCATACTTTGGTAGTTACTCGGGCTTAAATTTGGCTTGGCAAAACTGACACCTTCGTTGAAACCTCTGAAACCATTGTCAAAGCCCAACCAATCTGTGCTGCTGCGATCTGAAGTAATGAAATCTTTAAAAGTAGACTGCACGTTGTAGCCAAATTGCGACTCCACATTGACCATTAGTTTGTCTGGGTAGTCTTTGGTCTCTACTGAAATGTAAGCACCTGCCCAATCGCCTGGTAAATCTGGCGCTTGGGTTTTAGAAATGATGATATTATCAATTAATGCGGTAGGGAAGATATCTAACTTGATGTTATTGGTGAGTGGGTCTAGAGTTGGAATGCGCGAACCATTGAAGTTGGTACGTATGTAGCGGTCTCCGATACCGCGCACTGTAATCATACCGCCGTTGGTAGAAACACCAGAAACCCTGGCTACAGCATTGGTAACGTTGGCATCACCGGTTTTCTTCATGGTTTCGCTTGAAATGTAGTCAATAGAAACCGGTGAACTCACCTTTACGCGTTCCATGTAGTAGTCGTTTGCTTTAGTAACTTTTCTGGTTACTGTGGTGCTCTTCGTTTCTTGGATTTTTTCGCGCTCTTTTAGGATGAAGTCTTCCACCAAAACCTGATTGTTGGCAACGGAAATCGTCGTTTTGAGGGTATCATAGCCCAATAAAGTAATCCTGAATGCATGTGGTTTGGCATCCGGAACTTTAAGGGTATAATTCCCGTCCATATCGGTTTTGCCAATAAAGCCTGAAGTGTCGGTGAGCATCACTTTGGCGCCAATAACTACCTCACCACTCGGGTCAACAACTTTTCCCCTTACCGTACCTTGAGCAAAAGAAAAACCAGCTGTCAACAGACAGCAAAGAAAAAATCCAATACGCAACATCTGCTTAAAGTTTAATGAAGCGCTGTGTAGCTTGGCTATGTGCGGCCTTCACTTTGATTAAATAAACACCAGCTTGCAAATCTTTGATGTCAATTTTTCCGCTGTTTGTCATGTACGGAAACGCCATAATTGTTTTGCCTTCTAAATCGATTACCTCTAATTGGTAAGTTTCAAAAGATTCTTGAGTCAACCAATTCATTTGAAGCTGATCTACTGCTGGGTTTGGAGAAACGACTAAATTATTCATGGCATCTGAAGCAAAAATTTCTTCAAGTCCTGCACTTGGATTGGAATTATAAATAAGTGTTGAATCGGTAAACTCACCAGTTCCAGGAAAACCAGCCACATATATTTCGCTACCACCTGCAGTTGGTGTTGCAAGTTGGATATTGAGTTCAAAAGAGAAATCACCGTCTGTCGTAAATTGTCCAAGCAAAACATGGTTTGACGCCGTTACACCTTCTACGCCACCTAAGGCTGCAATTGTCCCATTTGAGATTTGAACGCTGTTGCCGGGAACCTGATCAAATGGGTCTAATTCACTTGTGACACCAAGAATATTTGGTACGATAGGTGTTCCTGGCATGAGCCCATCTACACCATTTGCGCCCATAATTGGCAAGCCCATTTCGCTAGTGAAATTGGTCAAAATGCCTTGATTGTTGCCAATAGTACCATCTGTATCTTCAGCTTTAAAAACTCCGACTTGACCAGTGCATACTCCACCTATCGTTAGGTAGGTATCAATTAAGGTAGTGTTCTTCTTTGTATTATTTAAACTAGTACCTTGGTAAACAGAAACACCATAATTAGGGTCATTAAAGAATTTAGTACTCGTATTGAATTTTAAAGGATGTTCTGCATTACCGAACATCTGAATCACTTTATACCCAGGTAATAGATCAGCATACACGCGGTATGTGATGGAACCAGCACTTAACGGATATGAAGCCAATTCATTAGCTGCATTTGTTGAGTCGGCTAAATCAGAAACATAGTATTTCTCCACAACGATACCTTCTAATCCTTGTTGGGCTATGGCTGTTTGATTCATGAATACGGCAAACAATGCGCCAATAGTAATTTTTATGCTTTTCATTTTTTGGGTTTTTGTGTAAGTGAGGGATGGGTTAATTCTTCAGTTGTAGGATTGGAGGCCACATAACGTACCGATTTGCCATCTGGCGTTCCGAGTTGCAAGTTCAATTCATATGAAAGTTTACCAGCAGTGGTGAGTTGAGCAATGAGAATGGAATTTTTATAGGGTTTTGGGGCTGAAGCACCTTTTCCCAAACACGCCCATGCGCCATCGGTAACTAAAATTTCATTTTGATTGGATTCAGCAAATAAGCCTTTTAAGGGCTCATCTAATTGATAAATTGTCAACTGCGGCAAACTATCCGTGCCCCTGTAGATCATACCTGGTGCATCTCGAAAAGAAAATTCACTATCTCGGCCTTTGGTATTTTCAAAATATCCCTTTTCCCATTCGATCACAACTGGAAACGCTTTGGTTTGGTATTTCAACGGTACAGCAAAAAAAGATTCTGCACAGGCACCAATTGCAATCCATGAATCTAGGATGGTCAGGTTTTTCTTTAAGGCCTTGTCTGGGATGACATTTGGATGTGTGTTTCCAATTCCAGGGTGGTTATAAAATACCTCAGAACTCGATATCTTTAATGGATGTGAAGGCATGCCATAAACTGCCTGAAGGGTGTAGCCGCTGTCGAGCTCTACATAAATACGATAAGTAACAAGTCCTTTTTCTTTGGCACCGCTTACGTTACTTTTTTGATAATCATTTTTAGCAAGTGTGTAATATTTCTCAACAAAAACTTCCTTCAAACCAACTTGGGCAGAAACAAAGTTTGAGACAATAACTATTAGTGTAAAAAATACAATTCTAAGCATGTGCAAGTTTACGCATGCTTCGTTTAGTGTATTTTATCTGCTTATTAAGATTAGTTTAGGATTAAGTCAATGGAGTATTAGGCGTTTCTGATCAGTGGGGAGCATAAAAAAAGCCATCTCTCGATGGCTTTTCAAATATAACTGAGTTTGGAGCTTACGCCAATACTTCTTTTACTAAATCAGCAGCTTCTTGGAGTTGTACTGCGGAGTGTACGTTGAGGCCTGATTCGTCGATCAAACGCTTCGCTTCTTCGGCGTTGGTGCCTTGGAGGCGAACGATGAGGGGAACAGGTAGTTGACCGATGTTTTTGTAGGCGTCTACGATGCCTTGGGCAACGCGGTCGCAGCGAACGATACCACCAAAGATGTTGATGAGGATCGCTTTAACGTTCGGGTCTTTTAGGATGATGTGGAAGGCTTTTTCTACGCGCTCTGCGTTGGCTGTTCCGCCGACATCGAGGAAGTTGGCAGGGTTACCGCCAGACAACTTGATGATGTCCATGGTAGCCATGGCGAGACCAGCTCCGTTGACCATGCAGCCTACGTTACCATCTAATTTAACGAAATTGAGGCCTGCTTCGTCGGCTTCTACTTCTGTTGGATCTTCTTCAGATTTGTCGCGCAAGGCAGCGAGGTCTGGATGACGGAACAAACCGTTGCCATCTAGACTTACTTTGGCGTCAACCGCGATGATTTTGTTATCGGAAGTTTTGAAGAGCGGGTTGATCTCGAACATAGAAGCGTCGATGCCAACGTAGGCGTTGTATAAACAAGGTACGAATTTGACCATGTTTTTGAAAGCATCGCCAGAAAGGCCAAGGTTGAAAGCAATTTTGCGTGCTTGGAAACCTTGAAGACCTACGCGTGGATCGATGTGTTCTTTGAAGAGTTTTTCTGGAGTGTGCTCGGCAACGTGCTCGATGTCCATACCACCTTCGGTAGAATAGATGATGACGTTGCGGCCAGACTCGCGGTCGAGGAGAACAGACATATAGAATTCCTGAACTTCTGTTGGACCTGGGTAGTAGACATCTTGTGCGATGAGTACTTGATTTACTTTTTTGCCTTTGCCGTTGGTTTGAAGCGTTGTGAGGTGG
>CANHSA010000022.1 GCA_947463345.1 Flavobacteriales bacterium | reverse complement strand
CCACTCAACTATGGCAATATCCCAGGTTGTACTTACTGCTCACCAGAGGTGGCAAGTGTCGGCATGACCGAAAAAGCAGCCAAAGAAGCAGGCTACGAAATCAAAGTGGGCAAGTTCCCGTTCTCTGCATCAGGTAAAGCAAGTGCTGCCGGTGCCAAAGACGGTTTTGTCAAACTCATTTTTGATGCTAAATACGGCGAACTCCTCGGCGGCCACATGATTGGCGCCAACGTTACCGAAATGGTCGCAGAACTCGTTGCCGTTCGCAAATTAGAAACAACCGGCGAAGAACTCATCAAAACAGTTCACCCGCACCCAACTATGTCTGAAGCCATCATGGAAGCCGCAGCAGCAGCCTACGGCGAAGTGATCCACTTGTAAGATTTAATTTCTTAATGAAATGAAAAAGCGCCCTTGTGGCGCTTTTTTTGTGCGAATAAATATTGAAGTAGAATTACGGACAGTGTGACATTTTTGATGTAGTTCCCTACAATACCTATTATCGTTTTCGTGTTGATTGAATTTAAAAACAATCAAAATGAAAAATAACATTATCGAAATTTATAAATGCGAGGATGGCACAACAAATGTCGAAGTCAAGTTTCTCAAAGAATCCGTTTGGCTCAACTTAAGTCAAATAGCGCAATTATTTAACAAAGACAAATCTGTTATTTCTAGGCATTTAAGAAATATTTATCAGGAAGGAGAACTCGATAAAATTGCAACTGTTGCAAAATTTGCAACAGTTCAAAATGAAAACAAAAGACTCATTAAACGTAGTATTTTTTACTACAATCTAGACGCCATAATTTCCGTCGGATACAGGGTTAACTCCAAACAAGGAACGCTATTTAGACAATGGGCTACCAAACTGTTAAATACACATTTACTTGAAGGGTTTACGCTCAATGAAAGAAGACTAAAAGAAAAACAAAAGGAAATCAAAGTTCTACACGACGGCATAAGGATTTTAAGCCGGGTTATTGAGAGCGAAACTGATTTTGAAAAATATAGTTTTCTAAAGCAATTTAGCCATGGTCTTAAACTACTTGATGATTATGACCATGATTTATTAGACCGTTTTGGCAAGAATAAAAACGAAATTAAATTCCCCGAATACAGCGCCTATCTAGCATTGATAAATAATATGCGCTTAAAAAGTAATTCGTCAATATTCGGAGTTGAAAAAGATGGCGGGTTTAAAAGTGCTATAGCTCAAGTAAGGCAAGAATTTGAAAGTGGCGAAATCTATACTTCTCTAGAGGAAAAAGCGGCAATGTTATTGTATTTTATTGTAAAAAATCATGCCTTTATCGATGGAAACAAACGCATTGCAGCGGCCTGTTTCTTAATGCTTCTTGAAAAAAATAATATCTTAATAAACAAAGATGGTCGAGCAATTATTAGCAATGATTCACTGGCATCCTTGACACTATTTGTAGCCATGAGTGAACCAAGCGAAATGGCAACTGTAAAAAGATTGCTTATCAGCATCTTAAATAGAAACCAAACAATTTACTAGTTGAGCAAATCAAATGAAAAAGCGCCCTTGTGGCGCTTTTTTTTCAACCAAATATTTTTAGTCAGCACTTCATCGCTACATGAATTAGAAACTTGTATCGAGAGTTTAATATCCTAACACCTGTGCACTAGCCAAAATAATATAAGTAACTAGTGTTACTTTCCCTTTTTTTCACCACTTTCTTTTTGATCGATATGATCTAAGTCTGGAGTGGCAATAATTTTCGAAAGAAACGTTGTTGTGCCTTGCTTTCTCCATATACTCGAAGCCCAAATTATACCTAAAATAAATCCGATGATGGCGCATATAACCCAAAGGACTTTCCCTATTGGATTTTGAAAAAAGTAATAAAAAACACCGCCAACAATTAGGCCTATCAATGTGGGAGAGGATACAATTCTAATCCAATTGATGAATTCAACAAGGAAACTTATGAATTTAAACATCGGTGTATCCGTTCCAAAACATAAACATCAGCACAACTGCAAAGCTGCGTTGCACCCACAATTGCTCGCATTTAAATTTACTTTGCAAGCGCTTCGTAAATGTAATCGAAAGTGGAGAGGATGACTGGTTGGCCGTCGACTACTGCGATGTTGTGCTCGAAGTGGGCACTTGGTAGGCGGTCGGCGGTAACGATGGTCCATTTGTCGTCGAGGGTTTCGACTTTTTCGGTGCCCATGTTGATCATGGGTTCGATGGCAATGGTGAGGCCATTTTGGATTTTTTTACCGCGGCCTCGGCGCCCGTAGTTGGGCACTTGTGGTTCTTCGTGAAGTTCTTTGCCTAAGCCGTGGCCAACGAGGTCGCGGACAACACCATAGCCGTGTGCTTCGGCGTGTTGCTGAATGGCAAAGCCGATGTCTTCTATGCGGTTGGCGGTATTGGCTTGTTCGATGCCTAGATAGAGGCATTCTTTGGTGACTTTACACAATTGTTTTTTCTCTGCGCTCACGTTTCCTACTTCAAAAGTATAAGCGTGGTCGCCGTAATAGCCTTTGTAGAAAGAGCCGCAGTCGACAGAAACGATGTCGCCATCTTGGATGGGTGTGTCGGTCGGCAAGCCGTGTACGACTTGTTCGTTGACAGATATGAGGAGTGTGCTTGGGCAACCGTAAAGCCCCTTGAAGCCTGGAATGGCATTTTGAGTGCGGATGTAGTCTTCGGCGATTTGATCCAAGAAACGCGGCGTCACACCTGGCTTCATGTGCTGAGCCACCAAACCTAAAGTGCGGCTTACGATTTGCGCAGCTTCGCGCATGATTTCGATTTCTTGGGGCGTTTTGTAACGGATCATGAATTGAGCTAAAAGAGACATTAGGCAAAGTTACCAAGAAATTGCATGGTGTCAATGCCATCGGCGTAATCTGTAAGTTGCGGGCACTGCGCCGAACCAAAAGGGAGGTAATCGTGCCCAACAATACATTGGATTTGCTGTTGGTTTTCCTCGAGGAAGGTCAAAACTTCATTATGGTCGTTGTAACGCTGGTAATGCAAGACGCTCAGTGGCGAATGCAAGTCATTGCTTTCCTTTAGCAAGACAAAATTGTTGTCGAGGATCGGGACTTGGTTCATGAGGTGCACCGCCTTGTTGTAGTCGTAGTTGTTGCCGTATTTTTTATGATTGATGACCTCTGCATATGGTAAAATAGCTTCAAAAAAGCGATTGAGCTCAAAGTTTTCGGGGATCCATAATTGCGTCACGTTACGGCAACCTCTGCCAAAATACTGAAAGATATCCTGCCCCAGTGCGGTCAGCTCTTCAGGTGTTTCGCTGCCATTGAGAACGGCAATGGAAGTGCGGTGGCCTCTTAACAGATGAGGGCAATTAGCGAAATATTGCTTGAAATGCAGCATGCTGTTGTCAGAACCTGTGGCAATTACTGCATCAAATCCCTGAAGTTTGCCGCTAACAATAGTGATGCGTTCTTTTAATTGGGGTTCAAAGGAAGTAAGGATTTGGACAATAGCCGGTAGTAAACGCGCGTCTTCGCTACTGAGTTTAACCAGCGGCTTATGACCAGAGCAGAGCACACATAGAAAATCGTGAAAACCAACTAATGGAAGGTTGCCCGGTAAAATGAGTGCTACGTTTTGTGGTTGGTTTGCATATGGGTAGGCGGAAAGCCATTCTTCTAGGGTTGGGGCATTTAACCAACTCGAAATTTCTACAAATACATTTTGAATGGCCTCTTTTGTAAACCAACCATTGAAATGCTGTTCTTTTTCAATCAGGTTTTCAAATGCTTCCCATTCGGATTGGGTAATGATTTGAGGTCGATTTTTTCCTGTTGCAAGTGCATCTAGTATGCTTCCGAGCGCCGCAAAGGCAGATATGATTTGGCTTCTTTCCACGGTGCAAAAGTACACTTTTCAATTTTTTTTGTGGGCTAGCGCACAAAAGAATCGCTCAGTCGTTGTTATATTTGCATAAAAAATTGAATTATGGCCATCACGATCACCGACGAATGCATTAATTGTGGCGCTTGCGAGCCCGAGTGTCCTAACAATGCCATTTACGAAGGCGGCGCCGAATGGAAATTCGCCGACGGCACAAGCCTCAAAGGCCTCATCCAAACGCTAGATGGCGAAGAAATAGAAGCAGACCACGCCTTTGAACCTGTCAACATGGATGTCTACTACATTGCGCACGAAAAATGCACCGAATGTGTGGGCTTCCACGACGAGCCGCAATGTGCTGCTGTTTGCCCCGTAGACTGCTGTGTAGACGACCCCGACTACCGCGAATCCGAAGACGAATTAATGGCTAAAAAGAATTTCATGCACTTGTAAGGTGTTGAGAAGATTCTTATTCACGCTCCTTTTTTTTCTTGGCAGTTCTCTCCTCTTCGCCGACAACGGCAGAGTGGTGCACCTCGCCTGGACTGAAAACAAGGACGCCCACATCCAAAATGCGCCAAATACATTCCACGGCTTGTACTTTTTGGAACAGCGCAACCAATTTCTCCACTACAAAGACCCCAACAACCCGTTTTTCAAAATTCGCTACACCTGGCTTGGCGTAGAATGGACAATTGTTCATTACATCGCCTTGCTTTTCACCATCCTGCTTCAAATTTTGACATTTAAAAGGATCAATAGGCGCATGGCCGAAAGTCGTTTTTTCAAGCGTTGGTCTTATCGTTTGCTGAAGCTCTTTTTATGGTTTGCGGTAATTGCCGGCAATGCCGTTGCCATTTGGGTAATCGATTTCTACAACAACGAAATCCATTTTCGCTTTCATCAACTGACCGATTTTAACAATGCTTCAGTAGCTGAGCTCAATGCTGGCCGCAAGGACCGCACTTATTTTCTTCCCAAAGAAAGCACGCGTGTGCGCTTTCAATTGTACCGAAAAAACAAGCACAAATGGCACACGCAAAGCGCCTTGCCTGTTTTATATTTTGAACAAGCCAAATCAGGGGAATTGGTCTACAAACGCGACAAAAGATCCTTCAAAATACACCCCGATTCCTTGCGCATTAGAGCCAAAACACAACTGCTTGTCATTCGTCAAAACACACCTAACGGGCCCGACACTACCCTGCTCTTTCAGGTTCAAAACCGTCAAATTGTGCCGTATCAGCTCAAAAAAGACCGCGCACAACGCATTTTGTTATTTGTCAATGGGTATCGTCCTGTTTCAGCAGAGCAAGACCCTGAAAAAGCGCTGCAGGCCATTAATAGCAAAGGCCTCGAGCGCCCTAGATCCAAGAATTTAATTTATAGCTCCGATATTTTCAATTATTGGCCTCAAGAAAAGTTTATTGCAGGTGTGCAAGCAAGATTTGCACCCAACCGAACTTTATTTGCCGATGGCCACCACAGTGTAAGCACCTCTAATCATGGCTCCTTACTGAAATTTGTGAGTAGCGCGGCACTCTATCCGCCGCCGTGTAGCGGTGAACACCATTGTTCCACTACCCAAATTGCCAACCAACAAGAGGTCCGGACCTACAGCTTACTGGCCACCGCACCGAATTACGATGGTTTTAGAAAACGCTATGCTGCAGGTAAGCAAGCTGGTCGTAACCTACTACAAGAACTCGCTCAAAACGGCAACGACCCTCAAAATGATACCCTTTATACCGTGAGCCACAGCATGGGACACGCCTATTTTTTAGGAATGACCAGCGTACTCAAAGGAAAAATTCAGTTGGGCTCGTACTACGCGTTTTCACCTGAAAATCCGAAGGGAAAAACGATCAAAACCAGCAACTGGACCGCTGTGTTCCAATATGGCACCAAACTTTACGGCATGCAGCGCCACGCACCTTGTCAACAAGATGGCGTAGCTCCGCAATGGCGCATGAGTGGTTTAGCTCCTGCGGCGCACATTGGTTTTCCGAAGGCACTCAAAGCGCGTTTGGGTTATTTTAGCTCGCACTACATTGGCTATTACACTTGGGTTTTTGATATTCCAAAAGGAAAACCTGGCTATCTCGGCCTTGACTAAAAGCCTTTGAACTGATGGAGTAGCAATTCGATGCGCGAGGCACCAACCGCACCGTTGCTCCATTGCGCGTCGTGCACAGACATGCCTTCTTTGCCATTACAGATTTGCCGAATTTCTTGCTTGAGCTTGCCTTCGCCTGCTCCGTGGATCACAATAAATTTAGCATTTCGACGTTGTGCCTGCCCGTTACAAAAGCTTTTAAAGGCGTTGATTTGCGCCAAAAAGACGTCATGAGCCGGAAGGTGACTTGGAATGGATAGTTCTTCTGAATGGAGGTCAATAAAGGGCAAGTTGCGTTCTTTGGAAACTTCTACTTTCTTTGCAAGCGAAGTGCTTTTGACTTGAAGATCTTTAGAAGTGATCTTGTCAATGTTGATCTGCTGGCGGGCCACCACATCTTGTTTCAAATAGCGATAAGTGAAGCCGATTTCATCTTCGAGCACGAGGTGTTCCTTTTCAACAGAACATACTTTGAAAACGCCTGCTTCTCGCAGAACGCCCACCTCTTGGCCCACCAACCAACTCATTGGAATTTGAGTGCTTTGATGGGTGAAATACGCGAAACTACCCTACTTGGCAACAATAGAGCCACCATGCAAGTCGAGAAAGTAAGGGCGTTGATGAAAATAAAATTCCAGAAATTGAATTCGATGGGCACTGCGTCGAGGTAATATACTTCTGGATTCAGTTTGATAAACCCATATTGATATTGCAACCAACTCAGCGCAATTGCCAGGGTGTTGCCAATGAGCAAACCGCGCAGCAACAGATAAGCGGCTTGCCATAAAAAGATACGCCGAATAGAACGGTTGTTGGCACCAAGGGCCTTGAGCAAGCCCACAAAAGAAGTTCTAACCACAATTAAAACGAGCACAGCCGAACCTACATTAATGATTCCGATAATGAGCATTAAAAATATGATAATCAATACATTGAAATCTAAAAAATGCAGCCATGAAAATAAATCGGCTTCGGTATCTTGAATGTTAGTCACCTGCAACAAATGCTGATTGACTGGGCGCATTTCAACCGCATCTTTGAGTGCTTGCTCTACCTTTGGTAGCTCATCAAAATTAGATACCGCCACTTCAAAACCTGAAATAAAATGGACGCCTGTACCGTTGCCGTCCTTGAAAGTAAAACGCAGCGGTCCTTTTTGAGTGGCATAAACTTGCTCCGTTAGGCCATCGACCAAACAGACTGGCGTGCCGTTTTCAAGTTGTAAATCGCTGTAAGACAAAACCCCAGGGACCTTGATTTGAATTTGCGCGCTATCGATGAGCTTGGCCAGCCCACTGTTATTTTGATAGCGGTACGCGAACACTTTGAGCGTAGTGTCTTTCAAGGAAGTAAAGCGGTGTGCGGTATAGATGTCCTTACCTAAACCCCAATCAAATAACAAATTAGAGGCGTCGCCTTCTACCTCTACAGAAATTAAAAATTCGGCTTTGCCATTGAGCTGAGGGCGTAGTGAAATTTTAGTGCCGTTGTCGCTCATTTGCTGTACCAATGCTAAATTTCCGAAGACCAATTTTTGATCGTACTCCAAAAAACCGGTATTGTAGATCCCGACAACTTTGAGCTTTTTCAAAAGCGGCTGCTGCTTGATATGATAAGCTGAAACCTCATCATTTAAATTGATATTCAAATTATTAGCTGATGTCAATGAAAGCAATACTTCATTATTATTTTGAGCTTTAGGCAGCCTTCCTTTTACTAAATGTGAACGGATAAACGACCAGTCGTACTGCGCGTCTACGCCTTTTAACATGAGGCCGAGCATGTCTTGACGTTGCACCAGAGAATCTTTGCCATTGGCAGTTTGAATGGTGTCGTTGAAACGCGGCGATTGCAGGAGCAAAGGCTTAAAAGCAACTGGTTTAACTGCGCTTACACCAGGGATTTGTGCGAGTTCAGGAAGAAATGGAATGCGCCGATCGAGGGCTTCTGCTTCAAAAATATGTGCAGATCCGGCCTTCGAAATGAAAAGTGGAGCATTAAAACCCGTAATTTTGTCCTTGATTTTTTGCTGAAAACCGCGCACGATAGCCAAAGTCAAGGAATTGACTAATATCGCAAGCGCAATGCTCACCACAGAAATCCGAAGCACAGGCCTCGATACCCGAAGCCCGAGGTGCTTTTGACGAATCAGCCTAGAAGATATGAAGCGCTCAAATGACAATTTAACCTATTTACAAGTCCAAAAATACACAAAGGTTTTGGCATCTATTGCGCTGCTCTCATTTTTGCTCAACTCTTGTGCCTTATTTCCTAGCAAAGCATTTACCCCCACTCCGGTTCATTTTGCCGAAACGATCGTCATTGAAGAAGATTCCAATGCACTAGAAGGCTACCAAGCCATCTCTACACACCAAAAACCAAGCCTTGCCGCACCTCAACTTGGCATCGACCGCTTGCATCTGTTTGTCGACTCCTTAGCAGGAAAGCGCATTGCAGTGGTTGCCAACCAAACATCCGTCGTGAAAGGCGTTCATTTGGTAGACACCCTCCTCTCGCTGCAACTCAATGTTGTCAAAGTATTTGCTCCAGAACATGGTTTTAGAGGCGATGCCGACGCTGGCCAGCACATCGGCCACAGCACCGACGACAAAACAGGCCTGCCTTTGGTTTCACTTTATGGCTCCAACAAAAAACCTACCGACCAACAACTTGCCGATGTAGACATCGTTATTTACGACATCCAAGACGTCGGGGTGCGCTTCTACACTTACATTTCTACGCTCCATTACGTCATGGAGGCCTGCGCCGACAACAACAAACAAATGGTGGTTCTGGACCGCCCCAACCCCAACGGGCACTACATTGACGGTCCAGTTCTAGAATCTCCATTCAAATCTTTTGTTGGCATGCACCCCGTACCTATCGTTTACGGCATGACCATCGGTGAATACGCCATGATGATCAACGGCGAAGGCTGGTTGCACAACAGCAAACGCTGCCAACTTTGGGTCATTCCTTGCAAAAACTACAAACACAAACTGCCATACAGCCTTCCGGTGGCACCTTCTCCCAATTTGCGCACCGACGCCGCCATTGCGTTATATCCAAGTCTTTGCTTATTTGAAGCCACCACAGTGAGCGTGGGGCGCGGCACGGACAAACCTTTCGAAATCTACGGGCATCCAAAATTCCCGGTTGGCAGCTATCAATTCATGCCTATCCCAACCATTGGCGCGAAAACGCCCCTGCACATGAACAAACTATGTCAAGGCATAGAACTCACTCAGAGCACAACCAAAAGACCTTATCAAATCAATCTGAATTACCTCATTGAAGCCAAAGAACTGCTCGGAGACACCAACGTTTTTATCGACCAAACCGCATTTTTCAACCGCCTAGCGGGCACCGCAACTTTAAAAGAGCAACTAGACAAAGGTTGGTCAGCGAAGGAAATCAGGGCCACTTGGAGGCCAGGGCTAGACGCTTTTTTACAAACGCGCCGCAAATATCTACTATACGAGTAGAAGAGAGAAGATACTCAGCACTAAGAAAGTATTTAGAACTTACAGTTTGGCGTCCAGTACTTGCTGCGCCATGTCTGCCATGTAGGCATCTAGTTTTGCCTGAAGCTGTGGGTCAAACGCGCCTAGAATGCGCGCCGCTAGCAAACCTGCATTTTTAGCGCCGTTGAGTGCAACAGTTGCTACAGGAATACCATTGGGCATTTGCAAGATCGAAAGGATGGAATCCCAGCCGTCAATAGAATTAGAAGATTTAATAGGAACGCCAATTACTGGCAAGGTGGTCATGGAGGCAGTCATGCCTGGCAAATGTGCTGCACCACCGGCTCCGGCGATGATCACTTTGATACCACGACCTGCTGCAGCCTTCGCGTAGGTAAACATCTTTTCTGGCGTGCGGTGCGCAGAAACTACCTCAGCTTCGGTTTCTATGCCAAATTCGTTGAGCATTTTTTGCGCTTCTTGCATAATTGGCCAGTCAGATTTGCTGCCCATAATGATGCCTACTTGTATCATGCGGTTGGGTTTGATTCGTTATCTTCCACAGGATTACCTGCAGTTACTTGTTGTTTCACTTGCTTGGGCATACTGCCGTAGTGAATGGTGTTGTCGATGTCTGTGGTCATTTGATCGAGCGGTTGCACGAGTGCCTCTTCGGTTTCTTTGAGAATACCTTCAAGATTGAGGTCGGATTTCATTTCTTGACCAGACTTACGGATTTCTTGTTGGAGGTCGTTGGATGCGTTGCGGATTTGGTAAAGTGCTTGCCCTAAGGACTTAGCAATGCCGGGTACACTCTTGGAACCAAAAAACAATAAGACGACTAAGACAATGACAATAACCTCAGAGCCAGCGACGTCGCTTAAAAAAAGGGGTATGCTCAGCATGGGGCAAAGCTACAAAGAAAAGTATTAAGATTGCTGCATTTTGGCAATGATTGCAGCGGTCATGCTTTGTGGAAGGAAAGGCATGAGCACTTTGATCAAGAACGTGAATTGAAACTCAGATATGCAAATCACTTTGCCTTGCTCCATGGCACGGTAACCTTTTTGAGCAGTTTTAGCTGCACTTGCTGCACCATCGAACATTTTAGAACCTCCAAAACCAGCTACTTTGGCAAATTCGGTTGCTACTGGCCCCGGGCAAAGTGCAGTGACGGTGACGCCGCTTCCTTTGAGCTCATGCGCCAAACCTTGAGTATGCGAGACCACAAAAGCTTTCGTGGCAAAATAGGTGTTTTGATACGGGCCAGGTAAAAAACCTGCGGTGCTGGCCGTTTGCAGGATTTTGCCCTTACCTCTGGCTTTCATGTCTTTGCCAAACAAATGCGTCAGCTTCAGCAGCGCCATGACGTTGAGGCGCACCATTTCTACATCAGCTTCGAGGTCGCGGTCTAAAAAAGCGCCCTTTCCGCCAAAACCTGCATTGTTAAATAGGTAGTGGACTTGCCAACCGTTTTGCGTCACGGTATCGTACAATTCTTGGGAAGAACCCACCACACTGAGGTCTTTTTGAATGACTTGAACCGCGACGTTATATTTTTGAACGAGTTCTTCTTTTAGGCTATCGAGCAATTCTTTTCTTCTCGCTACTAAAATGAGATCTCCTCCTTTGGAGGCATGGATACGTGCAAATTCTTTGCCGATTCCGGACGACGCGCCGGTGATGAGTGCTGTGTTTTTCATAGATTAATAACGATTTAAGAGGATCTAATGTTTAGAGTTGAGCTAAAATGGCTTGGTATTCCGCTTCATGGATCACAACGAAGGATGCATTTCCTTGGAGCATGTCTTGAATGCGCAGTAAATCAGGGAATTGCTGCACTTCAAATGCGTAGGAAAACCATTTGGAACCGATTTGTTGTAGTTCTGTAAATTGATTGGGCGCAGTAATTTTATAGAGCGACCTACCATTCTCGAGTTTTCTGAATTGAGGAAAGACCATTTTGATTGTATCTTCGTGCAAAGTTAAACAAACATGCAAGAGCTCTCTGACAAAGACAAAGAAATATTAGCCTTGGCCAAAACCAACCTCAAGACCAATCAACTAGTGCTTCGGAAATGGAATAAAACCAAACCCAAAGATTTGGACCAGCGCTTCAACAACGCCCACGAAAAAGAATTTGCCAAGCGCGACTGCCTGAGCTGCGCCAATTGTTGCAAAACCACCAGCCCTATTTTTCGACAGCCAGACATCCGCCGCATGGCCAAAGCTTTGCGCATGAAAGAAAGCCAATTGGTAGCGCAGTATTTGAGACTCGATGAAGACGACGATTACGTCCTGAAAACCTCGCCTTGCTTCAATTTGCTACCCGACAACACCTGCGCTGTTTACGAAGACCGCCCCCTCGCCTGCCGAGAATATCCGCATACGGATCGCAAAAACATGTATCAAATCATGGACTTAACAGCCCAAAACACGCTCATTTGCCCCGCTGTGGCAAGCATCGTGGAGAAAATCGTGAATAGCTGAAATTGCTGAAAAAAAGCTAAATTTGCCCATCAATCAAAAGCCCCTATGGAACAGGTTCAACCTTATATCCCACAACATAAAATCCGGATTGTCACCGCTGCGGCACTTTTCGACGGACACGACGCCGCTATCAACATCATGCGCCGCATCATTCAGGCCACCGGCTGTGAAGTGATCCACCTCGGCCACGACCGCTCCGTTGAAGAAGTGGTCAACTGTGCCATTCAAGAAGATGCCCAAGCAATTGCCATGACCTCCTACCAAGGTGGCCACATGGAATACTTCAAGTACATGCACGACCTCTTGCAAGAAAAGGGCGCGCCACACATCAAAATTTTTGGCGGCGGCGGCGGCACTATCTTGCCTTCAGAAATTGCAGAACTTCAAGGCTACGGCATTACGCGCATTTATCACCCTGACGACGGCCGTTCTATGGGTCTGCAAGGCATGATCAACGACCTCATTCAAAAATGTGATTTCGCGGTCGGTAAAGCCAAAGCGGAAAGCGCGCAAGAAACCCTCGCCCAAATCGAAAATAAAAATATACCTGCTATTGCCCATTGCATCAGTGCTGCCGAGAACTTCCCAGAAGAAAACGCTGCGCTTTTAAATGCACTGCGCGACGCCGGAACCAAAAATGCCATTCCTGTGCTCGGCATTACCGGTACGGGCGGCGCCGGAAAATCTTCTTTAGTAGATGAACTCGTGCGTCGTTTTTTACTCGACTTCCCCGACAAACAGCTCGCGGTGGTATCTGTAGACCCCTCCAAAAGAAAAACCGGCGGCGCACTTCTCGGAGACCGCATCCGCATGAACGCCATTAAAAGTCCGCGTATTTACATGCGTTCTTTGGCCACACGCCAGTCCAACTTAGCGCTCTCCAAGCATGTAGCAGAAGCCATTTCGATCTTAAAAGCCGCTAAATACGACCTCATTATTTTAGAAACCTCCGGAATTGGCCAATCGGATACCGAAATCCTGGACCACTCCGATGTTTCTTTGTACGTCATGACCCCTGAATACGGAGCGGCAACGCAACTCGAGAAAATCGACATGCTCGACTTCGCAGACGTCATTGCACTCAACAAATTCGACAAACGCGGCGCACTCGATGCTCTGCGCGATGTCAGAAAGCAATACCAACGCAACCACAACTTGTGGGAAAGCCAAGTAGACGACATGCCTGTCTACGGCACCATCGCCTCGCAGTTCAACGACCCTGGCATGAACACCCTCTACAAAGTAATCATGGACCACGTCGTGCAAAAAACGGGCGGCGACCTCCAATCTACTTTTACCATTACCCGCGAGATGTCGCAAAAGGTGTTCGTGATTCCGCCAGAGCGCACGCGCTATCTTTCCGAAATTTCTGAAAGCAACCGCGCCTACGACAAATGGGTAGACCACCAAGTAACGGTAGCCGAAAAATTATATGGCTATCAAGTCTCTATCGATGCGCTGAAAAGTTCATCTCTTGAAGACAAAGACCGCCTCATCAAATCTTTACAAGAAGCATTTGAGGCAGAAAAACTCAATTTTGACCCAAAAAACTGGGAAATCCTACAAAATTGGGCCGCTAAAAAACAAGCCTACAAAAACCCGACTTACGAATTCAAGGTTCGAGACAAAGTGCTGAGCATCCAGACCCACTCTGAGTCTTTATCGCATTTGCAAATCCCGAAAGTGGCCACCCCTAAATACCAAAGCTGGGGCGACATCTTGCGTTGGGTCTTGCAGGAAAACGTACCCGGTGAATTCCCTTACACCGCAGGGCTCTTTCCTTTCAAACGCGAAGGCGAAGACCCAACCCGCATGTTTGCCGGCGAAGGTGGCCCGGAGCGTACCAACAAGCGCTTCCATTATGTTTCTTTGGGTATGCCCGCCAAACGTTTGTCTACGGCTTTTGACTCCGTTACACTCTACGGCAACGACCCCGATTTGCGCCCAGACATCTACGGCAAAATCGGAAACTCGGGCGTTTCTATTTGCTGCCTAGACGACGCCAAAAAACTCTATTCTGGTTTTGACCTCAGCCATCCGGCCACCTCTGTATCCATGACCATCAACGGGCCAGCCCCAATGCTTTTGGCTTATTTCATGAATGCAGCTATAGACCAAAACTGTGAAAAATACATCAAGACCAACGGTTTAGAAGCTGAAATTGAAGCTAAAATTGCCGCTATCTACAAAGCAAAAGGAACTGCTCGCCCAGCTTATCAAGGTGCCTTACCCGAAGGTAACGATGGCCTAGGCCTTATGCTTTTGGGCGTCACCGGCGACCAAGTGCTACCAGCTGATGTTTATGCTCAAATCAAAGCAGATACCCTCAAACAGGTGCGCGGTACGGTGCAGGCAGACATCTTAAAAGAAGACCAAGCACAAAATACCTGTATTTTCTCGACTGAATTTGCCTTGCGCCTCATGGGCGACGTCCAAGAATACTTCATTGCCAACGGTGTGCGCAATTTCTATTCGGTATCCATTTCGGGTTACCACATTGCCGAAGCCGGCGCCAACCCCATTACCCAATTGGCGTTTACCCTTGCCAATGGCTTCACTTACGTAGAATACTACTTGAGCCGTGGTATGGACATCAATGAATTCGGCCCGAACCTATCGTTCTTTTTCTCGAATGGCATTGACCCCGAATACGCTGTCATTGGCCGCGTGGCGCGCCGCGTGTGGGCAAAGGCCCTTGCGCGCAAGTACGGAGCCAACTCCCGTGCGCAAATGCTCAAGTACCATATCCAAACCTCTGGTCGCTCTTTGCATGCCCAAGAAATCGATTTCAACGATATCCGCACCACCCTGCAAGCGCTTTACGCCATCTACGACAACTGCAACTCTTTACACACCAACGCCTACGACGAAGCCATTACCACGCCAACCGAAGAATCGGTGCGCAGGGCCATGGCTATTCAGCTGATCATCAACCGAGAGCTCGGTTTAGCGAAGAACGAAAATCCTATACAAGGTGCATTTATCATTGAAGAACTCACCGAACTCGTAGAAGCAGCAGTGCTCACCGAATTTGACCGCATTACGGAACGCGGTGGCGTATTAGGCGCCATGGAAACCATGTATCAGCGCTCCAAAATTCAAGAAGAGTCTTTGTACTACGAAACGCTCAAGCATACTGGCGAATTCCCGATAATTGGCGTCAACACCTTCTTGAGTTCCAAAGGTTCTCCTACCGTGCTGCCTAAAGAGGTCATTAGAGCAACCGAAGAAGAAAAGGAATACCAAATTAGCATGCTGACCAACCTGCACAACGCACAGCAAGAAGCCGCAAGCAACGGCATTGTCAAAGTGCAAGAAGCAGCTGTACTCAACAAAAACATCTTTGAGGAGCTCATGGAAACTTGTAAGGTGGCTTCACTTGGTCAGGTCACCAACGCTTTATTTGAAGTGGGTGGTCAGTACCGACGCAATATGTAATGATGAACGTACAACTCTCCGCTCAGTTCAAACAACAAATTGCCCTCAAAAAGCAAAGTTATACTGCTGCGCAGCGGGAGCTCCTCACGAAAGTCCTGGATGAAAAATACAAGGATCTTTCGGTTTCAGAAAAACTAAAAAGCAATATAAACTGCTTAAAAGAGGCCAATACCTTTACAATTACAACAGGGCATCAGCTTTGCTTCATGACAGGACCCTTGTATTTTATCTACAAGATCCTGCACGTCATCAAACTCAGCGAAGATCTCAATAATAACTTCCCGAACGAACACTTTGTACCGGTCTACTGGATGGCCTCCGAAGACCACGACTTTGAAGAAATCAGGAGTTTTTTGCTCTTCGGCCAAAAATGGACCTGGGAAAGCAGCCAAAAAGGTGCGGTTGGTCAATTCGACACCAATGATTTAAAACCTTTGCTTCAAGCCCTTGCCGAAAAGTTTCAAAACCAAGCAGAGAGTGAAATTCATCGTTTAATAGAAAAATTCAAGACCCCAAACTACGGCTTAGGATTTTTTGAATTTGTGCATGAACTCTTCTCCGTTTATGGGCTTGTTATCATCGATGCTGACAACACCCAACTAAAAGAAAGCGCATGGCCAATTTGGGAGAAAGATTTGTACACCAACGATATCCATAATGCCGTCATTGATCAAACCCAAGCACTTAAAGATCAAGGACTCAATACACCAATTGAAAGCAAAGAATCGAATCTGTTTCTCATCGGCGAGCAGAAAAGAGAACGCATAGAGAAAACCGGACCCATTGAATTTGAAAAGGGACATAGTTTCCAACTATCTCCTAATGTCGTACTGCGCCCTCTTTATCAAGAATGGATACTTCCCAACTTGGCCTATATCGGCGGGCCAAGTGAAATCGCTTATTGGCAACAACTTCCATTAGCTTTCGAAACGCTTGCGCTGCCTTTTCCATTGACCTTGAAACGCGCCGGCGGAATCTTACTTCAAGAAAAAGAGGTGGAACTCATCCAACAACTTGGCTTTGAAATGCAAGATTTTCTCTCAGATAAAGCTGCACTCAAAGAACGCTACCTCAAACAAGCCGGGGATCAAGAACCCAATTATGGTCAATTGGATGATTTTTGGAGTGGCTACAAGTCCTTTTTTCTAAATATTGTTACTGAAGAATTACCTCAAGAAAAAAGAATGATTGAGGCTGAACTGACCCGCATTCAAAAACAAAAAGAGGCACTCGAAGATAGGTTTGAAAAAATGCGCAAAGCGAAATTTGACAAGGCGCTCAAGCAAATTGAACAATTATCAGAGAAAATTCAACCCAAAGGGCAACTCCAAGAGCGGACCTCTAACCTGCTGAGTTTTTGCCCAGACGGAGCGCTTTCGGGTAGAATCGCGAGCATCTATGAACAACTCGACCCCTACAAGCAAGAAAAACAGTGGTTTGTGGTGTCGTAAACGAAAAATAACGACCTTTGTGTCAAATTGACAATATGGCTCAGAACAACATCCGCGAAGTCCTTGCACAACACCCTACTATTCCTGTCGTCACCTTCCATAGCACCGATGAAGTGGCCCCTAAAATGGAAGCACTCATAGCGCGTGGTATTTTTTGCATTGAAAT
>CANHSA010000021.1 GCA_947463345.1 Flavobacteriales bacterium | reverse complement strand
TCTTTGGTCATGCTTGCACAAGCGCTCATGTCGCAGGTCATTTCAGTTTGTGCACAACAATCTTTTTCTTTCTTAGCTTCATGACCACTTCCCAAGATTGGGGCAATCACCAAACCGATCAAACATGTCAATTTGATCAAGATGTTCATCGATGGACCTGAAGTATCTTTGAATGGGTCACCAACGGTGTCACCGGTTACTGCTGCTTTGTGTGCATCTGAACCTTTGTAAGTCATTTCGCCGTTGATTTCAACACCAGCTTCGAAAGATTTTTTAGCGTTGTCCCAAGCACCACCAGCGTTGTTTTGGAATACTGCCCAAAGCACACCAGAAACCGTTACACCAGCCATGTAACCACCGAGCATTTCTGCAATCAGTTGGTTGTCGTAGCCAAGTAACATTGGTAAAGTAGCAATTAAAATAGGGAAGCCAATTGTAAGTACACCTGGCAACATCATTTCGCGCAATGCAGCTTTGGTAGAGATTTCTACACATTTGCCGTATTCTGGTTTGCCTGTACCTTCCATGATTCCTGGAATTTCGCGGAACTGACGACGTACTTCATAAACCATATCCATAGCGGCTTTACCAACTGAATTCATGGCCAATGCAGAGAATACAACTGGTATCATACCACCTACGAATAACATTGCGAGAACTGGTGCTTTAAAGATATTGATGCCATCGATACCAGTGAAGGTAACGTAAGCTGCAAACAATGCGAGTGAAGTAAGCGCTGCAGATGCAATTGCGAAACCTTTACCTGTTGCAGCAGTTGTGTTACCAACTGAATCTAGGATGTCTGTACGTTGACGTACTTCTTTCGGAAGTTCGCTCATTTCAGCGATACCACCTGCGTTGTCAGAGATAGGTCCGAATGCGTCGATTGCCAACTGCATAGCTGTTGTTGCCATCATAGCAGAAGCAGCAAGTGCAACACCGTAGAAACCAGCTAAAGCGTAAGAACCCCAAATAGCACCTGCGAACAATAATACTGTTGGGAAAGTAGAGATCATACCAGTAGCTAAACCGGCAATTACGTTTGTACCTGCACCTGTAGCAGATTTTTGAACAATTTTCAAGACTGGTTTGGTACCCAAACCTGTGTAGTATTCAGTAACTGATGAAATGACGCCACCAACAACCAAACCAACGATAGTTGCGAAAAATACACGCATAGAAGAAATTTCTTGTAGACCTTCGCCGAAGAATTCCATTGTCATTTTTGCAGGCAACATCCAGTTTACCAAAACATAACATGCGATAGCAGTAAGGGCAATAGAAACCCAGTTTCCTAAGTTTAAAGCGCCTTGAACTTGTTTTTCTTTTGCATCGTTGCTTGTAATGCGTACAAGCATGGTGCCGATGATAGAAAATAAAATACCAAAACCGGCAATAGCCATTGGCAATAAGATCGGACCGATACCACCAAATCCTTCTTTTACGATGTCACCACCCATGTCGTTGATCACGTAGTTACCAAGTACCATGGCAGCTAATACAGTTGCCACATAAGAACCGAATAGGTCAGCGCCCATACCTGCAACGTCACCTACGTTGTCACCAACGTTATCTGCAATAGTAGCAGGGTTGCGTGGATCATCTTCTGGGATACCAGCCTCTACTTTACCAACGAGGTCAGCACCTACGTCAGCAGCTTTGGTATAGATACCACCACCAACACGAGCAAACAATGCGATGGATTCAGCACCGAGCGAAAAACCAGCAAGGGTTTCTAAAACGATTGTCATGTCTTCAGTGTTGGTCCATTTGCCGCCCATGAAGAATTGGAAGAAGAAAATGAAGAACGCCGTAAGACCCAAAACTGCCAATCCGGCAACACCTAGACCCATTACTGTTCCACCACCGAAAGAAACTTTCAACGCTTGTGGCAAACTTGTACGTGCAGCTTGTGTGGTGCGTACATTGGTTTTGGTCGCAATTTTCATTCCCATGTTTCCTGCTAATGCAGAGAAAATGGCACCGAAAATAAATGCGATAATGATTAATAAATGTGTTTTAACGCCTGGAACAAAGGTAATTCCGGCTAAAACAATACTAGAAATAAGCACGAAAACCGCTAATAAACGGTATTCAGCTTTTAAAAAAGCGAGCGCACCTTCGTAGATGTAATCTGAAATTTCTTTCATTTTACCATCGCCAGCGTCTTGCTTCAATACCCATGCTCTCTTCATTGCCATAAATAGCAATCCGATAACGGCCATTACAATTGGCACATAAATCATCATTGATTCCATACTGATTTGTTAATTTGATTAAATTTTACGTCGGCAAAAGTATAGTTTTCCGCCTAGGAAAGCAAATACGGATTTAAAAATTAAGGGTTACATAATGTGACCCTTTTTTTCAATTAGAGAAAACCGCCTATTTTTTGTTTGAGGGTGGAGAGTGGGAAGGCACCGCTTTCTCGCCAGAGAAGTTTTCCTTCTTTAAAGAGGACAAGAGTAGGAACGCCACGAATTTTAAATTGATCGGCTATTGCCGGATTTTTGTCGACATCTATTTTGATGATGCGGAGTTTTTCACCATATACTTTCTTGAGGTCGTCTAATACGGGCGACATGGTTTTGCAAGGACCACACCAAGTCGCAAAAAAATCGACTAAGGTGGGGGTAGGCGCACTGATGATTTCTTTGAATTTTCCCATTTTGCAAAGTTAATTCAAGTTAAATAATTGGATTGTAACAAATGCTACAGATGTAAAAGCATGCAAAAAAAAGGCCCGAATATCGGGCCTTTAAATTTTTGGATGATCAAAATTATTGTTTGGTGTAAGTTGCAACACAAGTACCGGATCCACCAATGAGTGGAATGGTGTTGTCATAGGTATATGTAATTGTGATCGTGTTGGCTTGGTTGTTAATGCTTCCAACACCTGAGAAAGTAACCTGACCTAAAGTTACGTCGATGGTTTGGGTAGGTATGTTGATATTGTTACCATTGATGGTTGCATTGGCAGTTCCGCCAAATAAATTGAACATGTTGTCGATGACCAAACCATTCGCACCTGCGCCAGCAGAGAATACTGGATCTGGAGTCAATGGGAAAGCATTGCCGCAATCGCTATCCGCTGCCCAAGTTACCAGCCAGTTGTCTTGACCGATATTTACATTTACGGTACGTGTTGCTGTAGCCGAGCCATTTTCATTTGTAGCTGTGTATGTTACAGTATATGTTCCTTTGGTGGAGGCGTCTACTTGGCTGCTAGTAGTCACGTTAACTGAAGAGCCATCTTTGTTGGTTGCTGTTGCGCCTGCGTCTGTGTAGGTATCACCTACATTAATGTTCTCAGGATTGTTTCCGTTAACTGTAATTGTTGGAGTGTATTTACAAGTTCCGTCATCTTTTTTGGCTTCAGAATTGTAATTAACGGCGTCTTGGTCCATGCAGCCTTTTTTCTTACAACTTGTGCTGGTGACGAGTAGGAGTGCTGAAGCAGCGATAATTGAGAGGTAGGTTTTCATAGTTTTTGTATTTTAAATGTGATTCGAAGATAAAAAAGTTTAGCTCAATGGCAAAAAACGAAGTGATTAATTTTTTATTGTGCAAAAAAAAACGGCGCTCCGAAGAACGCCGCTTTCCAACCAAACGATAGGTTTAGTCTTGCAACACTTCAGTCTGACCAGTCGGTGTTACGAGCGCATTTTTAATCTTTGCTTCTAGTTCTTCCATGAGCTCAGGGTTGTCTAGTATGAGTGATTTGATAGCATCGCGTCCTTGTCCGAGTTTGGTTTCGCCATAAGAGAACCAAGAGCCACTTTTCTTAAGGATGTTGAGATCAACACCGAGGTCGATGATTTCACCCACTTTTGAAATGCCTTCGCCGTACATAATATCGAACTCCGCTTTTCTGAATGGAGGTGCCACTTTGTTTTTTACAACTTTTACCTTCACGCGGTTTCCAATGATGTCTTCGCCATCTTTGAGTTGGGTTGCACGGCGGATGTCAAGGCGCACAGAGGAGTAGAATTTGAGAGCGTTACCACCTGTTGTGGTTTCTGGATTACCAAACATGACACCGATTTTGTCGCGCAATTGGTTAATGAAGATGCAGCAGCAGCCGGCTTTGTTAATTGAACCGGTTAATTTTCGGAGTGCTTTTGACATTAAGCGGGCCTGAAGTCCCATTTGGGAGTCACCCATTTCACCTTCGATTTCGGCTTTTGGTGTGAGTGCAGCAACGGAGTCAATGACGATGAGGTCGATTGCGCCTGAACGAATAAGGTTGTCGGCGATTTCGAGCGCTTGTTCACCGTTGTCTGGTTGAGATATCAATAGATTGGAGATATCTACGCCTAGTTTTTGGGCATAGAATTGATCAAAGGCGTGCTCTGCATCTATAAATGCAGCAATGCCACCTTGTTTTTGCACTTCTGCAATAGCGTGAATAGCAAGGGTGGTTTTTCCTGATGATTCAGGGCCGTAGATTTCTACTACGCGGCCTTTTGGATAGCCGTTGATGCCTAGTGCGAGGTCAAGTGTAAGCGAGCCCGTAGGGATTACTTCTACTTGTTCTACTGGCGCATCGCCAAGTTTCATGACAGCGCCTTTTCCAAAGGTTTTGTCTAGCTTTTCCATGGTCAGTTGGAGCGCTTTGAGTTTTTCGAGGTTTTGTTCTTTAGCCATATCGTTTGTTGTTGTGAGCGAGGCTCGGTGAATAATTTTTACAAAGTTGCAAGATGAAGTACGTAAACGATTTACGTTCTACTGAAAGCAAGCCAAAACTTCGTTGGCGTGGTCTTTCGTATTGGGTTTTTCTATTACTTTAATGAGGGTGTTTGTTTGGTCAAAGATGAAGGTCATGCGGTGGATACCTTCGTATTCACGACCCATAAATTTTTTAGGACCCCAAACACCAAATTGTTGAATGATGGTTTTGTCGGTGTCAGAAATAAGTGGGAAGTTCAATTGATACTTATTTACAAACTTAGTGTGTGCAGCTACGCTGTCAGCACTAATGCCAATGACATGTACTTGAGCTGCAAGCAAGGCCTCTTGGCCGTCGCGGATACTGCAGGCCTGAGCGGTGCAGCCTGGAGTATCGTCTTTGGGGTAAAAGTAGATCACTAAGTTTTTTCCAGCGTATGATGCGCTGTCGATGGATTCGCCGTTTTGGTCGGTACCAATAAAGGCTGGAAGTTTGCTTCCGAGGGTGAGTGTTGCCATAATGTTTAAAAAATAATCGGTGTTACGATGAAAAACTAATCAAAAGTAAAAACTATTCATCAATAACAAAACATCATTTGCAAAAAAGTTTTAGCGCTGTCCGTATTTTAACAGACGAAAAAGAAATAAACACCAAGAAATGATGCTAATAGCGCCTCCAATTGGTGTAATTGGACCTAAAAAACCAAATGCCTTCGGATCTATAAAGTGTCGACCGAGTACCAAACCGTAAATAGAAAAACAAAATAGAATCATTCCGATGAGCATTGCCCACAATATTCTTTTTATTTCAAAAGAAAAGCGATCCATATTTAGTGCGAGCAAAAGCACCCCCATGGAAAGAAAACCTTGATAACGGACGCCAACCTCGAAGGTTTGTAGTTGTGCAGGTTCTAGTATTTCTTTGAGCGCGTGTGCACCAAAGGCTCCAAAGACAATAGAGAGCATAATAAAAAGCCCTGAAAAGAAGGTAGTTTGTTTTTCCATAATGCGAAATTGTAAAAAAAAGACAAACCAAGTGTATCTTTGTCCTATGCGGATGGTCATATTGATTTGTACATTGCTTCTTTTTAGTTCTTGTGAACAAGAAAAGCAAGCGGCTTTTGATTATGTGCAATACGAGCCTTTTGACATGAGTCCCTATGACTTATCGGTTCAAGTTATGCTGCCAAATGCAAGCTCGGGCATCGGGACCTCCATGAAACCACAAGTGGCTTACGAAATCGGCGGATTCAAATGGACGCTAACTGTTGGAAGAAATTTCAGTTTATTCATAGAAGACTACGGCGATTACGCATTTCGATTTGCTGAATTCAAGCGCAAGTTGCTCAAGCCCAATCCGTTTTTTGAAATAGAAATAGTGAAGCAGACCGAAGACTTACTGATCTACCGCAGAAAAGTAAAAGGAGAATTTGTCGCACAAAAAAATGCACGGTTTTATATTTATAGCGTGCGCCGAATCAATCAAAATTATTACGAAATCATGAACCGTGAACAAGGCGACACCAAAAGGGTTATAGATTTCATGTACCACACCATTCAATCCATTAAAGCGAAGAAATGAGCATCACTAGAGAAGACGTACTCGCCGTATTAGGCAAAATTACAGAGCCTGATCTCAAAAACGACTTAGTCAGTCTGAATTTAATCGAGCAATTAGAGATCAATGGATCTACTATTACGTTAGGCGTCAAAATCTCTAATCCTGCCCTACATGCTAGAAAACGCATGCAAGAGGCCATCGAATTTAATTTGAAACGCGTTTTTGGTCAAGAAATCCAACTCAACTGTCAAATTCAAGGTTTGGATGCACAGAGCAGAACCGCGCGCAGAAAAATCCTTCCTGACGTCAAGCACATCATTGCTGTGGCTTCTGGTAAAGGAGGAGTTGGAAAGTCTACCATTACTGCAAATTTAGCAGGTGGACTCACTAAAAAAGGATACCGCGTCGGCATTGTAGACGCAGATATTCATGGCCCATCCATGCCAACTATGTTTGACCTCGTTGGAGAGCGTCCAAAAATGACCGACGTCAATGGGCAGTCGCTCATTGCGCCTATCGAGTCTAATGGCATTCAAATCTTGTCTATCGGGTTTTTCACGAGTCAGGACGACGCCGTTGTATGGCGCGGTCCTATGGCTTCCAAAGCCCTCACACAGTTATTTACAGATGCACATTGGGGCGAGCTCGACTTCTTGCTTGTGGACCTCCCACCAGGCACCAGCGATATTCATTTGTCTTTGATGCAAACAGTTCCATTAGACGGCGTTGTTATTGTCAGCACCCCGCAAGAAGTTGCCTTAGCCGATGCGCGCCGCGGCATTCAAATGTTCAGACTAGACTCCTTTAAAGTGCCAATTATCGGTATCGTTGAAAACATGGCCTACTTTACGCCTGCCGAATTGCCAGACAACAAATACTATATTTTTGGCCGCGATGGTGCGCGCAATTTAGCGCAAGGCATGCAGGTGCCATTTCTAGGTAGTATTCCACTTGTTCAGGGTGTTTGCGAGGCCGGAGATGCCGGAACACCTGCTGTTTTTCAGCAAAATAACCCGACAACGCAGGCTTTTGATGAATTAGTTCATAACTTTGAAACTGAATTAGACGCCATTGTAGCAACGCGCAAAAATGAAGCATGATAAACGATAAAGAAGTCCTTCGCAGTAAAGTTCTAGATGCGCTAGACCAACTCAGACCCTTCTTGCATGCCGACGGCGGCGACATGGAGCTCGTCGATATTACCGACGACGCCATTGTGCAAGTACGCATGCTCGGATCATGCAGCGACTGCTCAATGTCTCAAATGACCATCAAAGGTGGCTTAGAAGAAGCACTTAAAATGGCTGCCCCTGAGTTAAAAGGTGTGGTAGCTGTATAAACTCATGAAAATTCGCTTTTTAGTTGTTGGTAAAACAGCTTTTGAAGACCTCAAAGTTGGCGAACAGCGCTACCAACAGCGCTTGGGTCATTATTGTAGCTATGAACGCCTAGACTTACCCGACATCAAAAATCCGAAGGCGCTAAGCCAGGCGCAAATCAAAGAAAAAGAAGGCGCTCAAATTTTAGCCAAAATTAGTCCTACCGATTTTTTGGTCTTGCTCGACGAAAACGGCAAACAGTTCAGCTCCGTAGATTTTGCACAATGGATTGCCCAAAAACAATTGCAACACAATGGGGCTTTTGTTTTTGTTATTGGCGGTGCTTATGGTTTTAGTCAAGCTGTTTACGAGCGCGCGCAGTTCAAGCAGTCTTTGTCAAACATGACTTTTTCGCATCAAATGGTGCGCATGATTTTTCTCGAACAATTATACCGCGCTTTCAGTATTTTGAAAGGAGAGCCCTACCACCATGCCTGAGCACTTATTTTTACACGAGCTTATTTTTAAAAAACCGGCAGGCACGAGCCGTGGTATTTTACTCAGTAAGCCATCTTGGATTTTAAATTTCCAATTGCCAGATGGGCAAACCGCACAAACGGAGTTTCCAATAATTCCAGGGCTTTCCCCGGAATTTCAAAATCAGGGACAATACGAGCAAGATTTAACAGTTTTTCTTGCTAAGGCCAGGCCGAATCTAGAAAATTGGTCCAAAACAAACTTTTTGAACAATGAAAGTTTTCAGCAATTTATTGCCCAATGGGAGGCTTTTCCTTCCTTTATTTTTGGGCTTGAAATCCTGATTTGGAGTATACAAGCGAAGGGAAGTCCAGTCTTATTGGAGAATGCATTTACGCGTGGAGAAACTCAAATTCCGATCAATGGGCTTGTATGGATGGGTTCTTTAGCCGACATGCGCGCCCAAGCGATAGAAAAGATAGCGGCAGGTTTTAGGGTGGTGAAACTCAAAATTGGCGCCCTAGATTGGCAGCAAGAGTTGCTATTACTCAAAGAATTGCGTGCCAATGCTGCTGCAGACCAACTTACTATTCGCGTCGATGCCAATGGTGCTTTTACACCTGAGCAAGCGCTGGAAGTATTACAAGATTTGGCAAAACTTGAGGTGCATAGCATCGAGCAACCAATTGCGACAGGCCAACTTACCGAAATGTCTAAATTGTGCACCGAAACAAAAGTGCCAATTGCTTTAGATGAAGAACTAATTGGCGTTGTTTCTCGAACTGAAAAAATAGCTTTACTCGAGCAAATTAATCCTCAATACATCATCCTTAAACCAAGTTTACACGGTGGATTCACAGGAGTAAAAGAATGGATTACATTAGCCGAAGAACGACAAATTGGGTGGTGGCTCACGAGTGCACTAGAAAGTGCAATTGGCCTAAGTGCAATTGTGCAGTTTGGCGCTGGTTATTCGCTTGAAATTGCGCAGGGATTTGGCACAGGAGGCCTGTATACCAATAATTTCCATTCATCGTTAGCCATTGAAAATGGCCATATTTATTGGCTCAACGACTAGAACAAGGACTAATCTCGGTGCAATTTTGGTACACCATGTCGTGTAAAATCAGTTGTGCGGCAAGGGCTAACTGTGTGTAGTTCTGTGAATTGTTCCCAAACCCAGCAGCACTATTTTGCCACATGGCCTTGATGAGCTCCTGCGATCCTTCGGTTGGCTGAATTTTATCTACCACTGCAGAAACGTTTAAGGCGCCAGCATGATACACATGCAGAACAAATAAGCGGAACCATAAATCGGTTTCGTTGTAAGTAAGATTGTGTTTGGCTAAAATACGTTTTGCTTCGGGAATACAAACGCGTCGGATGAGTTGTGCAGCACCATAAGCAGAGCGGTCAAAGTCTTTGCGTTCGTCGGTTGTGCTATTGACAATAAGTCCCATAGAACGGGCCACACTTGGCATCAATTGAAAAGCACCATAGGCCCCTGTAGACGACTTGCGCATTTGAGCTGGGCTTTCAATCAATAGAATCGATTGGGCGTACCATGGATCAACTCCATAGCGCTCAAAGGCAGCTACGCCTTTATCCAAACTTGGGTAGACCTCCGCAAAGCGATAAAAATCGTTTTTACCTGTAGTGACATATATTCGGGTATCGCTCGGAAGGCCATTTTCCAAGCGAAAAGCTTGGCGCGTGCTGTCTTTTTTGGCTTCGGTTTGCGCATTCCAATCGCGGATAGACATTTTGCCAAGAACTTGGCGGTTTGAAGCTACATTGATCAGGCAAGAGTCTGGCGACAACAGCATGATTTTTTTCCAGAATTGTGCTTGGGGTAGTTGATCCCAGCGGTCTTCAAAAAGTGCCTCTGCATGCATGATGGTTTGGGCACCAGATGCTTGTGTTACTTTGATTTTGTCAGCTTCCCAATTTTCTAAGGGTTGACCATAGCTCAGGAGGCTAATTGTACATAATGTAATTAGGGAGAGGAGTTGCTTCATTTTCATTTCCTAAAAATACGAATAACTTGAAATGGCCAGAAAGTAACAGTAACTTAGTATACACAACATCCTGTTGAAATTGCCTAATTTTGCTGCATGCAATTGCTATATAGGATATTAAGTTTCCCGCTCATTTTCTTGGTAAAGGTTTATAAATGGGTTATTTCTCCACTTTTCCCCCCAAGTTGTAGGTACACCCCGACTTGTTCTACCTACATGATTGAAGCGTTAAAAATTTGGGGCCCCTTTAAAGGAACATACCTTGGCCTCAAGCGCATTGCAAGTTGCCATCCGAGAGGAGGTTTTGGCTATGATCCTGTGCCTACACCCGATTCGGCAACGTCTGACGCTGCTTCAGCACCCGATAATAATTCAGAAAAGTAGGGTAGTCAGCGGCGGCTGCCAAACGCTCCTCCGCGCTATGCGCTGCTTGTATAATCTTGTTATTTTCTAAAAACACAAACCATTCCCATAATTTTTGGGTAGCTGTACTGCGCTTGGATGGAAAATCAGCTGCCCGCACACTGCTGTAAAAATGCAAAGCTTTTTGAGCTCTTGTCAGCAAAACATTAAGCCGCCTTCCACTTTGTGCTTGCGTCATCGGGCCAAGCTTGAGGCTAAATTGCTGCGCTTCATTTTTTGCATAGCCAAAACTGATCAAAAGAATCTCACATTCTTCTCCTTGTACTTGCTCTAAAGCCAAAAAGAAAGCACTGCGCTCTTGAATGCGTTGCTCTAGAATTGCTTGTTCGGAGGCGCTCAGTTGTTGATAAATGCAGTTGAGTTGTGCTTCAGAAAAAGCAACTACGCCAAATTTTTGGTTGTTTTGAAGCAGGTTTTTTAATTGTCTGGCAACAGCCTGTGCTTCGCGCTTATTTTGTTGTTGTTCGTAGCAGCCATCTTGAATATAATGGTCAAACAAGCCGCTATTCGCATCGGTTTTTGAAGGCCAAACAACCAAAGAGTTGTCATAAAAATGCTGATTCGAGAACGCAATGAGGCTTGGGTCTTCGCTGCGGTAGTGGTGGCGCAAGTGCTTACTTGGTAAATAAAATGCGGCCTGATGCAATAGATCTACTACACCTTCAGCGCTTTGACCAAAATAGGATTGGGGTCTCATTTGTTGCGGATCGCCAGCAACAACAAGCTTGGCAACTCTTTGCAAGGCACCAACTGCATGACTTAATGGAAGCTGACTTGCTTCGTCAAAGACACCTATGTCAAACAATTCTTTTTGCATTGGCAGACGCTTCGCTAGGGCAGTTGGTGTGGCAAGCCAGACCGGGAAAATAGCACGCAACCAATGCGCTGCGCTCGTTTCAAATAGTGCAGCAAGGCTGAGGTGCTGCCTTGTTTTGGCCATCTCCTTGACAAGAAGCGCTTTTCCTTTTCGCAAATCTTGACGCAGCGCCTTTTGCTCGGCGGTTAGTTGGTGTAAAGGAACAACTAACAATTGTTGTAAGTCATGGAAATTTTGGTGTTGCTTGGCTATCAGTTGCCGTGCGTTTTGCTCCCAAATTAATTCCTCTTTATTTAAATCTGCTTCAATGAGCGGTATTATTTGTGCAGTGGTGTGTGTATAGAGCGCTGGAAAGTTGTAACGGAGATCTGCCCAAAATTCGTTGTGAAGGTCCTGTTGTAATTGATCCAGGTCAGTACAGCCTTCCCAAAGTTCAAATGGAATTTGCTGAATAAACGAATGATTTTCAATGAGCTCATTGATTTTAGTTGCAATGGTATGCTGGACTAGTTTTAAATCGGTCGCTTGCGTTGTAAATAATTGATGATGTAATTGTTGGAATTGATGCGCCATTTGATGCTGTTGGCAATAGTGTTGAATTTCAGAGGAGTTGAGCGAGCGGTACCAACTCCAATTGCTACTATTGTGTTGTTTGAGAAGTGGAATTAGTAAGCCACAGGCTGCCTCTAGATCATCAATGCCGAAATTGGCAAATTTTTCAATAATTTGGGCTTTTTGTTCTTGACTTCGCCAATATTTTTTCAAGTTAATTTCCAGCGCCTTGAGCTCTAAACCGGGCAATCTCAGCCAATTTTTTTCAAGGTTGCGCCATTTGCGTTTAGCCAGCCAACCACTTGCCTTTGCTGCCTCGAGCAAGACTTCCCATTCTGAAAGAGTTGGAATTTGCTTCCAAACCTGGAGTGCTTCAAGGAGGTGAACTTGACGTGTGCTGAGTTGCTGGTATTGTTGGAGCCGTTTGAGATGCACCTCCGGTTCTTTATCCAAAAGAGCGCCATAGGTTTGGTACAGGCCCGTTTGAAATTGTAAACAGCGCAAACTTTGTGTTACAAATAACTGAAGTTCGCTTGTGG
This sequence comes from Flavobacteriales bacterium, assembly GCA_947463345.1. Lineage (GTDB taxonomy): Bacteria > Bacteroidota > Bacteroidia > Flavobacteriales_D > Crocinitomicaceae > UBA952. The sequence continues at coordinate 5,143 of CANHSA010000021.1, read as the reverse complement.
TAGTTAGTTGTTGTTTGGAGTTGAGTTCCCTCAATAAGAAATTCCATTTTGCCCAATCTTGGTCTAACGCTTGCACGCTTGCTTCTTGCCAATATTGTTGAAGCAGCCCAAGTGTTTTTCTTGTATCGACATCGATTTGTTCGAGCTCTTTATGGTGCAATAGCCAAGATTGCCACCTTTTGTTGGGTCTGGCGGCTGTGTTTCTGGCGGGCTCAAAATAAGCGAGTAATTGATGGAAAGTCAAACCAGTTTCCTGTTCAATTTGCTTGCGTTGGACCCAATATTTTTGAGCTAAAAAATCAAACTGAAATTGCGCCTCATCTTTTTTAGACGACTGCAGTAAATACTCAAATTGCTGTTGTAATCTTTTATAGAACGGCGCTAATGTTTGCGAGTCGGATAATAAAACACAAAATTGATCGAGTTGGTGAGCGGTCAATTTGCCCACTAAAACTTCTAGCGCAACGGGTTTGTCTGCAACCACCAAAACACTTTGCGCTGTGCCAAGTGCTTGCGCAATAATTGTACTGAGTACAACTGATTTGCCGGTTCCGGGAGGGCCGTAAATCACGGCAGAACTCATTTTTGCATCGGCTACAGCCGCACGTTGATCAGGATCTAAGGGACTTATTTGATCGGCAATGAATTGAACTTGTTCGCTGGCTGAAACCGACTCGATATCGCCAATAATTTGATGAAGAGCCGTTGAGAAATGGGGCGCTTCTCTTAAAGCTTCCCATTCCTTGCGCAGTTCGTAGCGCTGCGGATGCAGGTTGGCAAAGCCCTCGATCGGTTCGTAGTTTGAAAAAAGATTTGCGGACTTCAATTGGGCAATGACCTCAGCTCGTTCCTTATTTTGGAAGTCTAACTCAAAAGCTTTTTTCACTTCAAGTACCAAGAACGGATTGAGAAAAGAGATTTGCTCGAATTCAACTTTTTCTTGTTGACTATTGAATCCTATACATTCATGCAAAAATACAGGCGTTTTGATGATTTTTTCTCCCTTCTTCCAAGTGAGCAAGCCTTCGAATTTCACCATGGCCAGAACGCCTCTTTCCCGCTCGATGCGTTTGAATTCTTTGAGTAATTGTCGGCCGTTGGCATTGCCATCCCAAAGTTCGTGTTCGGCGCAAACAAAGGTCGACCCAGTGAGGTCGATCAAGGGGTCGTTGGACCTAAGTTGCAACAACTCAGACTCCCATGTTTGCAGAAATTCCTGAACCAAAGCCGACATGTTGTAAAGTTAGCACCATTCCATCGAATAAAAAACCTAAATTTGGGTTTCAAACTTTTCTATGAAAACAATCATTTTCAGCATCTTTTTGGGCTTAGCAAGCACTGTTGTGGCTCAAATTACCCTTCAAGTCAACGACTTTGCTACCGCTAACGACACCGTTCGAATGAGCCTAGCCAACCCCCTCAACATAGATTTGCAAAATACGGGTCCAAATTCCACCTGGGATTTCTCCCAACTCTCCGCTCAAAGCCAAACGCTGATCAACTACAATCCGATCGGTTTTGGGTCAATACTCATTATTGCGACCTACGGCCCAATAGCGTCTACGCCTTATAAAGCCACTTATTTCAATCTCACCAACGATTTACCAATTGACCAATTCTCCGCTTTCTTGCCTATTGAACTGTCTAATTTAAGTCAATACACACGCCGCACGAATTCTCAAATCAATAGCATTGGTTATTCCATTGACGTGCAGGGGCAAGGCGTGCCATTCAAATCAGACACCATCGAAACGCGTTACGAGCTTCCGCTCAATTTCAACGATACTTATACCTCAAGAGGATACACCTACATTGACCTTAACCCAGCAACCGACATCAAATTTATCCAGCATCGCCAACGCAATTCTGTTATCGATGGCTGGGGAAGCATCACTACACCACTTGGTACTTTCAATGCGCTGCGCATACGCCACGACATCACCGAGAACGATTCCATTTACCAAACTTTCTTTGGAACTGGTTCATGGTTTGCACCGCCAAGTTTTACCACTACAGAATACGAATGGTGGACCACCGGTAAAAAAGAATTTTTAGTGCGTGCAACGGTTGGGGGCTTTGGCCAAGCTGGTGGCGCTCCTACCATAGAATACCAAGACATCTATCTAGGCCTAGATGCAGGTTTGACCGAAGCTCATTTTTCTGTCGATATTTATCCAAATCCAGCCTCAGAATGGTGCTTTTTCAAAAGCTCAACCCCCTTTGACTACATAGAGGTCCTCAATTTAAACGGACAAATTGTTTTAACCCATCAAAATGCCGCCTTGCAAGGTTATTTTGACATCTCTGAACTTCCTTCAGGAACTTACACGCTAGGTATTCACACCTCTAAAGGGGTACTTCACAAAAAGCTCGTTAAACTTTAATACCTTTACTGCGGCAAATCAGTCTATCGCTTTTCATTTGAAAAGAGGAAAGTCCGGGCAGCACAGAGCATCGTACTTCTTAACGGGAAGGGCTGCAATAAGGAATTGTTGCAGTACAGCTAGTGCCGCAGAAAATAAACTACCTCGGCTTGCCGAGGAAAAGGTGAAAAGGTGAGGTAAGAGCTCACCGCGGTTGCAGTGATGCAACTGGCAGGGTAAACCTTACGAGCTGAAAGACCAAATATACCGAGGCCTGCGCAAGCAGAACGGGCTGCTCGCCTGTCTCGGAGGGTAGGTCGATGGACGCTGTGCGCGAGTGCAGCGCTAGATAAATGATAGACACCAAAGCTGCGTGCAGCAACTGGTACAGAACCCGGCTTATGATTTGCCATTTTTTATTTTTCGCATGATTGCACTCGTTCAAGAAATACAATCCGCCTTAGAAAACGCCAAAGACCCAAGCCGCGTCGAGCAAATGGAGGCTTACATGAAAAATCATTTTTCCTTCATCGGTGTCATGTCTGGCCCAAGAAAGGCTATTTTTCAACAATTCAAACCACAACTACAGCAACTGAGTCCGGAGCAATTTTGGGAACTCATCAATGAGTGTTGGGTCAATCCGTACAGAGAAGTCCAGTATATTGGCATCGATTATTTGCTTGCGTTCTACAAAAAAAATGCACAACCCTCAGATGGGCAGCACTTAACATTCATACTAAGCAACCAAACTTGGTGGGATTCCCTTGATTTAATCGCAACACATTCCGTGGGCCACTATGCGCTTCAATTCCCTGCTTCATTTTCTGAATTGGCCCAAGAATGGGAGTCTTCAGCTAATTTTTGGTTGCACCGTACGCTCCTTATCCATCAGCTCAAATTCAAGCAGCAAACGAATTTAGAATTGTTGCAGTACTACATCCACACCTTTAAATGGAATAAAGAATTTTTTATACAGAAGGCAATCGGTTGGTCTTTGCGAGAGGTCTCTAAATGGAATCCAGATTGGGTCCGACAGGTAGTCGCGTCAGAAAATTTGAATGGCCTGGCTCAAAGAGAGGCAATGAAATATGTACCAATAGTTTAAACCCGACAACTCAGTTTATCTAAGATTTTGTATTTTCACACCCTATGAAAGCACGCTTTATATTATTTCTATTAGGCGCGTTATTTTCTCTTGAATTGCATGCGCAATTTGGACCAGAAAATGGCGTCAAGGCATCCGAACCCAAATATGTGCTGCTGCAGCATGCCAACATAATGGTCAAGCCAGGTCAAACACTTACCGATTGCGATTTGCTCTTGCATGAAGGTAAAATCGTTCAGGTTGGTAAAAACCTCAAACAAGACGGAGCCGTCGCACTCGACTACACAGGTAAAGTGCTCGTTCCTTCATTTATTGATCTTTATTCAAGTGTTGGTCTCGACCCCATTACTTTTAAAAATAATGGTTGGCGACCACAACTAGAAAGCAATAAAGAAGGTGCTTATTATTGGAACGAAGCCGTCCATCCAGAGCTCAGCGCCGCGAGCGCATTCAAGTTAGTAGACAACAGTACCGACCAATTGCAACAAGCTGGTTTTGGTTTTGCGCTTACCCACCACATGGACGGTGTTGTGCGCGGTAGCGCTGCATTTGTTTCACTTGGCCAAACTGAGGTTGACAAACAAATCATTTCGGCAAAAGCTGCACAAGTTTTTTCTTTTTCTAAAGGAGCGAGTAATCAAACTTATCCTTCTTCCCAAATGGGTGCTATTGCATTATTGCGTCAGGCACTTTACGACCTCGATTACTACAGTAAGAACAAAGCAAATTTGGCATATTCTGTTTCTTTATCCGAGTGGGAGGCATTGAGTAAACTTCCGACTTTCTTTAAAACCGAAGACAAATGGGAGATCCTACGTGCTCAAAAGATTGCCAAAGAGTTCAAGACCAATTTTTTATTTATTGGCTCGGGTAATGAATACGCCATCGCTAGCGACTTAAAAGCACAAAATACACAACTTGTATTGCCACTCACTTTTCCGGAGGCTTATGAAATAAACGACCCCTACTTGGCTCGTGAAATCCCACTTTCTGAACTGAAGCATTGGGAGTTAGCACCAAACAACGCCATGTTGCTCAAAAAAGCGGGCCTAGACATCGCTTTTACGACGTTTGGCCTCAAAAATTCAGATCAATTTTGGACGGCGCTGCGCAAAACAATTGCACGTGGGCTCTCACCAAGCGACGCAATGGCGGCACTTACCACAGTTCCTGCCAACTGGATTGGTCTTGGTGCTCAGGTCGGAACGCTAGAAGCTGGTAAATACGCGAGCTTCTCGGTGTTCAGCGCCGACCCGTTTGCTTTTGAAGCACAATTGTTAGAAACTTGGAATCTTGGCGTCGCTCGCTATTGGAAAACCCAAAACAGCAACAATCTTTTAGGCACATACTCCATTAAATTACCAGATACCGCCTACGAATTAGTCGTTAGTGGATCACCCGACAAACCACAAGGTAAGGTAGTTTACAAAACCGCTACCGACACACTCACCACCAAGGCAAGCATCATACTCAAGCAACAAGATGTCGCCATCCAATTTATTTCCATTGGAACAACAAATCCCCAACTGATTCAGCTTCATGCCAAAGTTTTAAAAAATGGAGTGGTTCTAGAGGGGGAGGGAACAGACGCAAAAGGCGCTTGGTTTCATTGGAGTGCCATCCAACAACAAACGACACCAAAACCCGCTGTGGTAGCACTCAAACCAGACTCTAC
>CANHSA010000020.1 GCA_947463345.1 Flavobacteriales bacterium | reverse complement strand
TTGAGGGTTTGTGGAATACCGGAGTTGTCGCCGCGTGAGTCGCGGTCCCAGAAGTTCATGCCACTTGCATCTCTTTCGTTGTCTAGGCCAAATTTGTTCATGTCGCCAAAACCAAAGCTCGATTTTGGTGTATTGGAGGCAAGCATGAAAACCGATATTTTTTGGGTTTTATCGAACTTATTGAAAAGTAGTTCAGATTCATAGAAGGCTTCGTCGGCCGCTCCTTGGTTGAGGTCAGAGGCAACGGCTGCTTTACCGAAGTAGCCCCGCTTGGCTTCGTCTTTGAGTTTGAGGTCAAGTACTTGAATTTTGTCGTCTTCACCGGCGGCGGCATCTTCGTTTTTCTTTTCGTAGACTTGAACAGATTCTACACCTTTTGCCGCTAAGTTTTTGGTAGCAATGGTGGGGTCTGAGCCAAAAAACTCGTCGCCATCTACCAATACTTGGCTAATTTCCTTTCCTTGTGAGGTAATGCTTCCGTCGTCTTCTACCTTGATACCTGGTAATTTTTTAAGGAGGTCTTCGACAACCGCATTTTCGGCAACTTTAAAGGAATCGGCTACAAAAATGAGCGTGTCGCCACTGAAATACATGGCGTTTCGGTTGCGCGTAATCACGATATCCTTGACGTCTTGCACTTTCGGGTAAAGACGGATATCGGGTAGCTCAAAGGTTGTTTTTTTACTCGAGCCCATTAGGTAGATACTGCGTGGGGTCCAGTTGCTGTGTTCGATGATGATTTGAAATGAATCAAGCGGAAGATCGGTCATGGAAAATTCACCGTTGCTGTTACTTCTCGTGTAGCGTACTAAAACGGAATCTCGGAGGTGAATAGCCATAATACTGGCCTGATGGATGGGCGTCAGACCTGAGGTGTCGACCACGCGGCCTGAAACTTTCATGTTTTGGGCAAAAAGCACCGAGCAAAAAAGAAGGGAAAAACTGAGAAAGAAGATTTTTTTCATGAAATAAGGGTCAGTACAACCTATTAAGACGATTAAAGCCCTTAATTTGTTGCATTAGTTTTTTTAATTCCTGTTAAAACTTGATACTGAAGCCCTGAAGCTTCTTGTACTTGTTGGTACTGCAGTTCAAAAGTTTGCTGCGCATAAAGACTCGGGTTTTTCTCTAAATCCTTAATGACGAGTTCATTGGGCGCGTAGGCTAGATTAGTGGAGTAAGAATCGTTGCCAAACTGTACAAACTTCTTGTTGAAGGCTTCGTCAAAGCCTTGAAAATAAAGCACAAACGCACCTACTTGGTTTTGCATGTCGGAAAGCGCATTGAGGTCGTTTTGAATAGCAGCGTGTTGACTCTTCGATAAGCTGGCACGCTTGAAAACGCTGGATTGATCGCCGTTCACTAATTTTCTGTTGTAAGCTGCAATTGGTCGTTGGTCGGCGTCGTAAAAAACACGTGTTTGGTGGTGTTCAAGCCTTGAGAGACGTAAATTCTCTTGATCTACTTGAACCATGCTCAGTACCTCTTTGAGAAAATAAAAGGTGGTGCTCACTTTGACACCATTGGTGTCGATGCGTTCTTGGATGGCCTTTAATATTTCACCGCTTGAATTGAGAAATACCTTGGACTGCAGCGTAAAGCCAGTTTTGTGCGTAAAAAGTAAAGAGGGTAAGGTTTGGAGGTCTTTTCTTTGCTCGATTTTTTCTTGGTAGTTTAGAAAGGCATCGAGACCGTCGAATTTTGGTTTGAAAACAAGCTGAGCTCTTTTTTGGAAGTTTTCTTCTATGGTCTCGCGACACGAAAACAAGCCTGCACTTAGTAAGCAAAATAAAATAATGATTTTCACGTCGTAAAATTACAAATACTTCGCCGAAACCTACTATTTATCGGAAGAAACTCCATGCTGCTGCAACAAAACTCCGTATTTTTGACCGATGTCTGTTGTACTTTGTATTGATTTCGGCCTCAAGCGTTGTGGCTTGGCAATTAGCGACCCAAATCGCATCATTGCCAGTCCTTTGCAAACCATCGCTTCGGCCAATCTTGAGATCTGGCTCGAGTCAGAAATCCCTAAACGTCAAATTGCCGAAATCGTACTCGGTTATCCCACCCGCCTAGACGGTTCTGACTCCCATGTCACCGAAAATATCCGTTTACTAAAATCGGTTTTAGAAGCGAAATTCTCCACAATACCAATTGTCTTATTCGACGAGCGTTTTTCTTCCAAAATGGCCAGTTCAGCCATAGCGCAAATGGGTCATAAAAAAAAGAAGCAAGATAAAGCTCTGATCGATCAGGTGGCTGCCGCCATGATTTTACAAGAATACTTGGGCCAAAGCTAAACCTTAGTTAAATTTGCACCATGATTTTACCAATTGTAGCCTACGGAGATGCCGTCTTGAAAAAAGAAGCTGAAGAAATCGATCAAAATTATCCCGATTTGCAAAAGCTCATTACCGACATGTTTGAAACCATGTATCACGCAAAGGGTGTTGGTCTAGCCGCGCCCCAAATTGGCAAGAGCATCCGACTTTTTATCGTAGATGGCAGTCCTTTTGCCGACGAAGAAGACGACGAACCAGATCCAAAGGCGGCCGGCATTGAAAATTTTAAAAAGGTGTTCATCAATCCGATCATCGAAGAAGAAAGCGGTACCAAATGGGCTTTTCAAGAAGGCTGTTTGTCGATCCCGGGTATCCGAGAAAACGTACACCGCCAAGAAAAACTCCTCATTACTTACTACGACGAAAATTGGGAGTTCCACGAAGAAACCTACGACGGTTATGCGGCGCGCATTATTCAGCACGAATACGACCACATTGAAGGTGTACTCTTCACTGATCACCTCAGTCCACTCAAGAAAAAATTACTGCTCAAACGCTTAGGGAACATCACACTTGGCGCTATCCAAGTAGACTACAAAATGAGTTTCCCCGGCGGCAAAAAACCACGCATGATCTAATTTCACCTTATGAAAACTTTTGTTTCTTTACTTCTTTTGGCTGTTCTGATGCTGACATCCTGTAACAGCAATCCAGAAAAACAATCCAAAAAAACAGAATTGCGTGAGCGCATTACAAACTACGAAGACTCCCTGGCTAAATTGCAAAAAGACCCTCAAAAAGCAGCCAAAATCACGAGTTTGGCACAAATTGAGCTCATCAACCGACTAACGGCCTACAGTCGTGCGTATCCAAAAGATACCTTTTCCGCAGACTGCTTATTTAAAACCCACATGATTTACGAACATTTGCGTGCGCCAAGAGAAGCACGCGCTTATGCCGATACTTTACTAGAGCGTTTTCCGAATTATAAAAACCGTTCCCTCCTATTAGAAAGCATGGCCAGTTCTTATGACATCAATATGCCACGCGACACCTCAAAAGTGCGTTATTACTTCAATTTGTTACTGCAAGAACCCCACATCACCAAGCAAAAAAAGAAAGATATCAAGGCACGCTTGGAAAGGCTCGACCTCACTTTCGAGCAGTATATCTTAAAAGGCGATGCAGGTTTTCTAGTTGGTCAAGGAAACTAAACCTGGGTTAGGTTCAGAAAATCTGCTATAAAACGCGGATAGGATTTCTCAATAGCCGAAGAATCGTCTATGACTTGTCCTTCTTCACAAAGTAAACTCGCGACACAGCCCGCCATTACAATGCGGTGGTCGTGGTAAGTTTCGATCTGTGCGGTTGCAATAGATCCGTTGCCATGTATCAAGATTACTTGCTCCTTGATTTCGTAGCGAATTCCCCATTTGGACATTGCTGCACACATTGCTTTTAGGCGATCCGATTCTTTGTTCTTCAAACGATGGATTCCTTTAATGCTGCTTGTGCCGTTGGCCGCACAGGCCAATATCACCAAAACAGGGAATAAATCGGGTTGTTGCGTGCAGTCGAATTCAAAAGGAGTTTTGTTTTTACTTTCAGTAAGGATGAGGTTTCCGTTTTCCCATTTGTAAGTGGCGCCAAATTGTTCGAGGGCATGCAACAAGTTTTTGTCAGGTTGCAAACTTTCCGGATTTAAACCCGAAACACGTATTTCTCCTCGAATAGCGGCGCCAACAAGATGAGCCGCAACACTGCTCCAGTCTCCTTCCACTTGCACCTGCTCACAAGAAAGTGCTTGGTTACCTTCAAAGGAGAAAACGTCGTTACTGCGCTCATATTGAAAACCAAATTCGCGCAAAGTGGCAAGTGTCATTTCGAAATAAGGCCGACTACTGAGCTCTTTGATTGCAATTTTCCAAGTACCGGGATGCCTTGCGGCTAAAAGGAAGAGGCCCGAAACAAATTGCGATCCTTCGCTTGCGTCTATTTCTAATTCGGTATTGGTGACCGAGCCCTTCACCGCAATAGGGAGCAAACCGTTTTGATGGCTCACACTCAAACCTAATTGTTCGAGTAGGTGAATAGTAGCCCAATGTTGTCTGTTGAGAAGCGTGCCTTTGCCTGAAAGCTCATAGGAATCAAAAAAGGCTGCGGCCACAAAGGCAAGGCTACGCAAGGCAAAACCACTTTCTCCTACCGAAATAGATCTGCTTTCTTTTGAATTGCGCTTGTGTTCAAAGTGTTGAAGAGCCGCTGACATCGCTTTTGTATCGTTGTCCGAGCCAAGATTTTCAATGGAACAATGCTGAGCGGATAGAGCTGCTAAAATAAGCAAGCGTTGTCCGTGGCTTTTGGATGCTGGCGCAAGAAGCTGTCCGTTGTATCGCTGCGCTTTAATTTGCATCTGATTGATCGCTGAGGAGGGCTAATTGAATGCGGATGGATTCTTCGTGGAGCATTTTGATAAAGAGCTCGGCAAATTCTTGAGAGATTCCTGCGTTTAAAGCTTTTTCGACAGTAGACTTCAGGGTTTCTTCCCAACGCTGCACCTGAAGAATAGGGCTATTGTGATTGCGTTTTAAATAGCCAATTTCCTTAGAGAGTTCCATGCGTTCTTGCAATAATTCAACGAGACCGTCGTCGACAAGGCTGAGTTTGTCTCGGAGTTCGGAGAGTTCGGAGAGTAGTTGGTCACTTTTGGAACGGGGCTCTAGGTTTTGAAGTAGTTCTGAAAGTGTAGTTGGTGTAATTTGTTGTTTGGCATCGGTGAGTGCACTGCTTGGATCGCAATGGGTTTCGATCATGAGCCCATCGTAGTGGAGGTCGAGGGCTTGCTGCGCAAGCGGTGCAATGAGTGCTGCTCTGCCGCCGATGTGGGAGGGGTCCATAACGAGTGGGATGTCTGGACGCGCTTGTTTGAGGTCAATGGCAATTTGCCAATGTGGGTTGTTGCGGTATTTGGTTTTTTGATAAACAGAGAAACCGCGGTGTATGGCACCAATTACTTGGATGTCGTGGCGTTCGAGCCTTTCGATGGCGCCGAGCCAGAGTTTGAGGTCGGGGTTGATGGGGTTTTTGACCATCACGGGTATGCCTGTGCCCTGAAGGGCTTCAGCAATTTCTTGAACTGTAAATGGGTTCACAGTTGAGCGCGCGCCAATCCAGACCATATCTAGCTGATGCGCAACTGCCGCTCTGACGTGTTCTGCAGTAGCTACTTCAGTACAAATTTTAAAACCGAAGCGGGTGCGTACTTCTTGGAGCCATTGCAGGCCTTCGTCGCCGATGCCTTCGAAAGCACCGGGTTGGGTGCGGGGCTTCCAGATACCTGCCCTAAAATAAGAAAGCGGAAGGCCTTGGAGACCTTCCGCTGTTTGTAAGACTTGAGAACGCGTTTCGGCCGAGCAAGGCCCTGAGATGAGGCTAGCGAAGAGGTCCGAACGCATGTAGAGTTATTTAGCGTAGTTGACAGCGCGTTTTTCGCGAATGACCGTGACTTTAACTTGTCCGGGGTAGGTCATTTCGGTTTGAATGCGCTGAGAAATCGTGAACGAAAGTTCTTCGGCGCGTTGGTCGCTTACTTTTTCGGCTTCAACCAATACACGCAATTCGCGCCCCGCTTGGATGGCATAGGCACTGCCAACACCGTCGTAAGAAAGTGCGAGGTTTTCGAGTTCTTTGATGCGTTTGATATAAGCTTCTACGATCTCGCGGCGTGCACCAGGGCGCGCACCAGAGATGGCATCACAAACTTGTACTATTGGTGAAATGAGGGTGGTCATTTCGATTTCGTCGTGGTGGGCGCCTATCGCGTTCAAGACGTCGCCTTTTTCGCCGAATTTTTCAGCGATTTTCATACCGAGGATGGCATGCGGTAATTCTGGTTCTTCGTCTGGCACTTTACCGATATCGTGGAGTAGACCTGCGCGTTTAGCTAGTTTGACGTTGAGGCCAAGCTCGGCAGCCATTATGGCACAAAGGTTGGCAACTTCACGGGAGTGTTGCAAAAGGTTTTGTCCGTAAGAAGAACGGAATTTCATGCGGCCAACCATGCGCATAAGCTCAGGGTGCAAACCGTGAATACCGAGGTCGATGCAAGTGCGGCGACCAGTTTCTGCGATTTCTTCGTCGAGTTGTTTGCGTGTTTTGGCAACCACTTCTTCGATGCGCGCTGGGTGAATACGGCCGTCAGAAACAAGTTGGTGCAAGCTCAAGCGTGCGATTTCGCGGCGAACTGGGTCAAAACAAGAAAGGATGATTGCTTCTGGGGTGTCGTCAACGATGATTTCTACACCAGTTGCAGCTTCTAAGGCGCGGATGTTACGGCCTTCGCGACCAATGATGCGTCCTTTGACTTCGTCGGATTCGATGTTGAACACAGAAACGGCGTTTTCGATGGCTTGTTCGGTGGCAACGCGTTGGATACTTTGAATAACGATCTTGCGTGCTTCTTTATTGGCGTTGAGTTTGGCTTCTTCGGTGATTTCTTTGATGGTAGCCATGGCTGCAGTGCGGGCTTCATCGGTGAGAGCCTGCATGAGGTGCTGCTTGGCATCTTCTGGCGCCAATTGGGCAATTTTAGAAAGCTCAGCAATTTGTTTTTGATGAATTTTGTCGAGCTCTTGCGTGCGCACTTCTAGGGTTCCCGCTTTGGCTTGGTAGTCAGATTGAACTTTTTCGAGTTCTTTCTCTTTTCTGCCGATGTCTTCTAGCTTTTGATTGAGCGTTTTTTCTTTAGTGCGGAAGCGATCTTCGTTGGATTGCATGCGGCGCTCGCGGTCTTTGATGAGCTCTTCGTGCTCTTCTTTTTGCTTCAAAAAGCGTTCTTTGGCTTGGAGTGCGCGCTCTTTTTGGATGGTCTCGGCCTTAGACTCTGCTTCTTTAATGATGCGTTCTGCATCTTTTTTGAGGATGCTTTTTTGGAGGATAAATCCGGCGACACCGCCGCCGAGAGATCCGATTAATAACCATAATATATCCATTCTACTGACTTTAGTAGTCGGGAGAGGGTTGGCACTAGAAAGTTATTGAACGTTGCTCAAGTCTTGTCTGAGGGCTTCAAGTGCCGCTTCGATGTCGGCATAGTTGGGCTCTATTACAGTTGGTTTGGCGTCGGCTTTTGCTTTGGTGAGCAATTGTAAAGCGGTCATTGCCAATAAATCTTGGGTATCGTTTACTGCATAGTTTTTACGTAGTAAATCAATCGCTTTGTTGATTTCAGCCGCAGCGTTGTTGACTGCTTCAGCTTCGGCTTCTGGCACGTTCAGTGGGTAACTGCGACCAGCGATATTGATTTTAAGAGCTACTTTACTCATTTAGGCTTGCTTGAGCTTTTCTATACAGAATTCAATTTCTTTCACAAGTGCGTCGATTTCCTCGGCGTTGCGACTACTTGTTGCAACAGGAACCTCTACGACTTTGTTTTGGGCCTCCGCCAATGATACATTGAGTTCATCAATTGCTGTTTGGAGTTGCTTTACCTGTGCGTGTTCAGCTTGGTAAAGTTCTTCTATACGGCGCAACTCTCCTTGAAAGGCTTCGTGCTGAGCACGTTCTGCCTTCAATTGGGTAGCTAAATCTAAGCTACGCGTGCGGATATCTTCTATGAGCGTATTGAGGTTCTCAGTCATGTTAAGCGGTGACTTTGTACAAAGTTAACAAGCATTCGTTTACATTCTGCAAAATCGGTAAGGTTTTTCTATTTTTTCTTGCTTAGCTTTGAAGATGCCCAAGCACATTCTATACTTAGCGTTGTTTTTTACTCATTTGACCTTCGCGCAAATCTTAAATTGCGACAATTCTTGGACCTTGCCAATGGCTTCGCCCGTCGAATTAAGTGCCGGATTTGGCGATTTGCGTCCGAATCACTTTCACATGGGCATCGATATTAGAACAGGTGGCCGTGAAAATTTACCTATTTATGCCATTCAAGATGGCTATGTTTCTCGCTTAAAAGTGTCGTCGGTTGGCTACGGCTGGGTTTTGTATTTGGCACATCCAAATGGTTATACTTCCGTTTATGCACACTGCAATAAATTTGCGCCAGCTATTCAAGATTTTTATCTAGACACCACAGAAGCAGTGCAACAAAATGAGCTTGACCTTCTCCTTCCAGAAAATAAAATTAGGGTCAAGAAAGGTGAATTAATTGCCTATTCTGGCAACACCGGAGGGTCTAGTGGGCCTCATTTGCATTTTGAACTCCGCGATACCAAGACCGAGCATGCACTCAATCCGCTATTACATGGTTTTCAGGTTACTGACACAGGACAACCCGTTTTGAGTGGTATTCGCATTTACGCCATCGACCCCAATGGCTATGAAGTCCCTACAAAAAGCTACGTGGTAACGCTTGGTCAACTGCAGCACAACGCCATTTTACCTGCTGGTTTTTTGAGAGAGGGCGACCGCATCGGCTTAGCGCTACAAGTAGAAGATTATTTCACGAAAGCAGGAAGAACGCTGGGTTTGTTTAGCGCTGAAGTGTGGACCGAAAACAGTGGTCATTTTGCTTTTGAGCTCGACGAAATTGACTTCGATGACGCCCGCTATATCAACACGCATCACGATCATGCCTACGCTCAACTGAGCAAGAAGAAGTTTCAGAAACTATTTAAAACGCGCTACAATCCGCTTACCATTTACCCTTATGAAGGGACCGGTACCTTTGATTTGAATGCGCAGGATAGCCTTCTGTTTTCGATCATGTTGCGCGATGTCAATGGAAACGAAACGCAACATCAACTTTGGGTAAAAAACCCACATTCCAAAACAGCTGTAAAAATTGCCTATACGAGTGCTACACATTGGCTACCAACGGAAGCGTATTTGTATCAAACAGGGCCATGGCAGCTCCAAATAGACTCCTTTACCTTTTTTGAACCAGTGCGCAAAAGTCTAGATTTAGCTTCAAAAAGAATAGGCTCGAGCCAATTGCAACTTGCCAAACCAATAGCGCTGAGTTATCAGCTCAAGGATTCCATAAATGCACATCGCTACTTCATTACCATGAATGGAACTGCGCTTCCCACGACATTTAAAGAGGGAGAGTTGTTGTCCTCTTCCAAAACACTCGGGACTTTTGGCCTAAGAATGGATGAAATAGCACCCACCATTCAAAATCAAAGCAACAACAAATTAGACTCGCTCAATAATGGCGCGTGGGCCTGGCTTGTCAAAGATGATTTTTCGGGCATCGCGTCTTACACTTGTTGGCAAAACGGCAAGTGGGTTCCGGCGTATTACGATGCCAAAAATAAGGTCATTGAGGCGCAGTTCCAAGTTCCTTTTGTGGCAGGAACTATTTTAGAAATTCGGGTTAAAGATGCGGCTGGAAACGTACGTGTGCTTCAAAGTAGTACGCCATTGGCACCCTTTAAATAAATAGGGCTGCAGTAGGCGAGGTCTTCGAATTGTTGCCCTTCAAAAGCTTGGAACGCAGCTTTTGCTTGAAAACGAGCAGACAGCTCATCATTGATCCAGATGAGTTCATTAGAAGACCAAAAAGATTGCGCCTTAGCGTTGGAATCCCCAACCACAAGCGCAGGAAGGAAAGCCGAGATATCGGCTTGTTCGAGTAAGGCACAATGTAAATCCTGACGGCTATTTCCATCTGCATCAAATACTTTCATGTACGCTTCGGTTCTTCGTGCGTCAAGAAGTGCGATGACACACTGGTTTTCATTCAAGTCAAATTCTTTGGAAACTTGAAAAAGAATTTGGTGGGTAGGGATGGCAATTAAAGGAATAGATAGTGCAAAACAGAGTCCTTTAGCGGTGGAAAGCCCGATGCGCAAACCTGTGTAAGAACCAGGGCCTGAGCTATAACTAATGGCGTTGAGTTCTTGAAGAGTTGTGTTTGAGTTCTGGAGCAACTCCTCGATCATTAGGGTCAATGCTTCGCCATGAATGAAGCCATCTGCAGACTGATCGCTGTGCGCCAAAACAATACCATCTTGAGAAAGGGCAACACTGCAAATTTTGGTGCTGGTTTCTAGGTGGAGTATGAGGGCACTCATTCTTGACATTCAAACTTAAAGCCAACGCCGTGTACGTTGTTGATTTGGATGCTGGTGTCTTCCTTGAGGTATTTGCGGAGCTTCGTGATAAAGACGTCTAGGCTGCGGCCCACAAAGTAGTCGTCCTGACCCCAAACGGAATTCAAGATGACGTCTCGGGGGATGAGCTGGTTCTTGAATTTGTAAAGCGTGCGCAAGATCATGGCTTCCTTTTTGGTTAAGGTGAGCAACTGACTTGGCGATTGCAAGGTGAAATTTTCGGTATCGAAGGTATAGAGGCCAATTTTGACCACTTTTTGTTCGGGGTTTTCGGGCTGTAGCTTGACGCGTTTGAGGAGTGCTTTGACGCGCAGTTGTAGTTCTTCGGCGCTGAACGGTTTGGTGAGGTAGTCGTCGGCACCTGCATTGAAACCTTGGATTTTGTCTTCGGTTTGGCTTCTGGCCGACAAGAAGAGGATAGGGATTTCAGTGTTTTGCTTTCGGATGTCTCGGGCAAGCGTAAAACCGTCTTTGACGGGCAACATAACATCAAAGATACAAAGGTGGTAAGGCTCTTCTTGAAAGCAACGGAGTGCCTCGGCACCATTTTCACAGAGTGTAACGGCGTAGCCATCGGCTCTTAGCTGATCTGAAACAACGATACCAAGGCTGATATCGTCTTCTACCATGAGGATTTTGATTTTCATGAGCGTCTATAAAAGCCAAGAGCTTTGGTAAACCAAAGCTCCTGACTATTAACCTAAACCTACTACTAGTCCTACAAAGTTAAGCGGTTTTTTAATATACGGTTACGTCGATTTGTTAAATTATTCATAAAAATATTTTAGGCTGACTTTTTGCCAATTTTAGAATGCCTAACTTTACTTCAATGAATCCAGCTCACATACTTATTGTCGACGACGAAGAAGACATTCGCACATTACTACATTACAACCTACAAAAAGAAGGTTTTAAAGTCGATGTAGTGGCCGATGGCCTTGCGTGTTTAGCTTTTATCCAAAAAGAAAAACCCACCCTTATTTTGCTCGACGTCATGATGCCACAATTAGATGGCATTGAAGTTTGTGAGCGCATCAAAGCAGATCCCATCAATCAAGACATCCTCATTTGCTTTTTAACTGCCCGCAACGAAGACTACAGCCAAATTGCTGGGCTAGACGCCGGAGCCGACGACTACATTGCCAAGCCTATCAAAACCAAAGTATTGTTGTCGCGCATTCATGCCATGCTCAGACGCAGCCAACACAACAAGCCGGCAGAACCGGTGAAGCCTTTGTTTCATATCAATCGCGAAAAATATCTACTCGAAAAAGACGGTCAAGAAATCCAGTTGCCGCGCAAAGAATTTGAACTCCTCGCGCTGCTGGCTTCCAGACCAAACTTCGTCTTCAAACGCGAGCAAATTTTAGAGAAAGTATGGGGCACCGAAATCATCGTTGGCGACCGCACCATTGACGTCCATATCCGCAAAATTCGAGAAAAAATAGGCGAGCAATACATTTCCACGATCAAAGGTATCGGCTACAAATTCAATGAATAATTTTGGCCCGAATCTTGCTAAGTCAGCAGCAATAATTCTTCAACTATGAAAAAATCAGTACTTTTTTTAGCCGGCATTTGCCTTCTATTCAATAACGCTTTTGCGCAAGCCCCGAGTGCCGCTTTTGCACCCATCAAAGACCACCTCGAACGCTGGGACGACATCCGCGGTGCCTGGTTAGCCGCAGCCATTCAAGCTTTAGCGCTCAACAAACAAGTTCCCGACCGCACCTTTCCCGAAGATTTCACGCCCTACGAAATGCTGAGCATGATTCCTGCTAAAGAACGTCAAGACCTGCGTCAAATGGTACTCGAAAACCAAAGAGTGGCCACCACGAGTAGCAATTCCACCACTGACATCGGCCTTTTTGCCTCCATGCTCGAACATAGTTTTTGTAGCCGTACTTTTGGAAGATCTTACGGCGATCCGCATCTCAAATCTTATGACCGCGCCACTTATTCCTTTCAAACGGTCGGTGAATTTGTATTGTCCAAGAGTACCAATGGACTATTCGAAGTACAAACGCGTCAACGTGCCCAAGACGACAACTTTTCCTTGAACGCAGCTGTAGCCATGAACGTAGCCGGAGACCGCCTTTGTTTTTATGCCGGCGATAAACCCGACGATATCCAACAGACACCACTTAGGCTCAACGGCCAAGCCATCCAATTGCAAGGCCGCAGTTATTATTTGCCGCATGGCGGCGTAGTTCGTTTGGATGGCCGCAATTATACCATTGCCTGGCCAACTGGCGAAACAACCGTTGTCGATGTGCGAAACTCAGGCGCGCGTGGTTTTGTCAACGTTACGGTAGGAATCTTCGATTGCGACCGCAATTTGTATGAAGGTTTGTTAGGCAACAACAACGGCTTTGCCGACGACGACTTCAATAGCCGCACCAATATGCCGCGCCCAAATAACATCGCTGCTTTATCCTTGGCATCGGCTTATGCTTTTGATTCCAGAGAGGCCTCACAAATCAATAACTTGGCAGAGCAAGAGTTTCAGGCTTACCTGGCTAAGAATTTTGCCGAAGATTGGCGCGTCACCGACCTCACCACGCTTTTTGACTACAGACCAGGTACCACAACAGCATCGTACACAGATCGCAGCTTTCCTAGAATCTACATGAACGTTTCTCAAATGAATGCGCAAAGTAGAGAGCAAGCACGCCAGCGTTGTTTGCAAATGGGTGTGCCTTCCGACGAAATGGGGGGGTGTATTTTTGATCAAGGTTACCTGAATATTCCTCCAAACGTACCACCGACACCAAATATCCCTTCGCCAACAACCTCAGTACTAAACAAAGTAGAACGACCTGCGCTCAATAACAACGCGCATACCTTTTCAGAAGGTAAGTATCCAAATGACCGACCACAAACAATCGGCACCAAACCTGAAGGCACTACCGAAAAACCACAAACCGTTAGCAAAGAAGCAACTGAGCCTAAGCCTTCTCATTCAACAACACCAAGACCAAGTTCTACTTTTGACTCCAAACCAAGTACGCCAAGTTATACCAAACCAAGCACGCCAAGTTATTCAAAACCAAGTACACCATCAGCTCCTGCCGCACCAAGACCATCAGCTCCGGTAACACCTAAGCCATCCGTTCCAACCACCAAAGGAAAAGGGTAGTTTCTTTTAACAAGAAACCGAAGTATTGAATTGTATCAAGGCAATGAAAATAAAAAAGGGCCCGCAAGTGCGGGCCCTTTTTGTTGGAGAGCGTTTCTAGTTCTGTAACCCTTATTGATGCATTTTGATAAATGGAAGTACCTCACCATCTAAGTGTAAAAAGTAAGTACCGTTGGCTAGTTGGCGCACGTCGATTGCTTGGTTGTAGTTGCCAGTCATCAGACATTGTCCCGCTTGATTGAAGATGCCATAACTACCCTTTGAAGCTCCTTGAACGCTGAGTTCATTTTGAACAGGGTTGGGGGAGAGTGTTAACGCTACCGGAGCTGCAGAACTGATACCAGCACTTTGCACATCAAATTGGGTTATGATGTTGTAGTAAAGTGGTGTAGATTTGATCGGGCAGTACACTTGTAAAACGAGGTTGTAAGTACCTGTTGCAAATGGCGCGTAGAAAGCGTAGTTGATGTAAGTAAATGCACCTGTAGTGTCGGCTAGGTACCAAACGGTGTATAAGCTGTCTTGGTTAGCTGGGTTGTTGCCGAATGTGGCTGAAACCATATAAGCGGTATCGAGCATAGACATGTCGATGTCACAGTTGTAGATCCAGCTTGATAGTAGCGTACCGGTGATCATGCCGCCAGTTGCAAGATTGCCAATGACATTGATGCTGTCGATGTTGCCGCTACCGTTGTAACTTACAAATTGGGTAGTACTGAACGAGCAACCATTGATATCTGTTACTACAGCAGAATAAGTGCCTTCACACAAGTTATTGATTCCGTATGTTGTTGAACCTTGACTCCACAATACGGTAAAAGGAGCACATGTGGTACAAGAGATGTCTATAGCACCGTCGCAAGCACCTGGTGCACTGCAATCAGTAACTGTTACGGTCGGGTAAAAACCTGCGCAAGGGTTGGTGGTTGTGGTGTCGTATAAAATATTAGCATTTTGACTCACCGTGCAGCCGTTGGCGTCAGTAACGGTTAGGTTGTAGGTGCCGGTGCACAAGTTATTGAAACTTGGTGCCCCGGTTACGGGTGCCCCGGACAATTGGTAAGTGTAGGGTGCTGATCCTCCGTAAACGCTAACGGTAATGCTGCCGTCGCAAACGTTTTGGCTGCTCGCCATGGTTTCGGTAATATTCATTCCGAGTCCTGAACAAGGATTCGGTGTGCTGGTGCCAATGGTAAACGGAGAAGTGAGCGTAAGACCGCCACCCATTGCATTGACGGTGTAGTTGCCTGGGCAAAGATTGTAAATAGCATTGCCGCCATTTTGAATAAGGGTACCGTTCATGTACCAAAGTACAGACGTGAAATTCATGGTGTTTGAAGAGTCGATCATGGCATAGCCATCGCATACTGCGGGGCCACTGCAGTTAACAGTGATGACGTTCACGACAAATTGTGCACGCGCGTTGTTGAAGCTAAAAAAGCTGAGCGCGAGCATTAAAATAGGTAGTAGTTGTTTCATGATGATGGGTAAAATTTTGTTCAAGACGTAAATTTCGTCAAAAAGTTGCTTGCGATAGCCAAAATGGAATGCGTAATTTTGAACTATGAAAAAAATACTGCTACTCGGATTTCTTTTTTCTTATGTGTTTGGATTTCAAGCCCAAACTGATAAAGCTCCAAAAATTGTTGTCGGCATCGTTGTTGATCAAATGTGCTACGACTACCTCTATCGTTTTCAACACCTTTATACGACCGGTGGTTTCAATCGTTTGTTAGTCAAGGGCACCAATTGTCGCAACACGCAATACAATTACGTTCCGACCTACACAGCACCTGGTCATGCCTCTATTTATACAGGTACAACCCCTGCAAACCATGGCATTGTTGGCAACGACTGGTATGTCCGCGATCTGCAAAAAACGGTAACAAGCGTTTCTGATGAGCGCTATCAAACCGTCGGTAGCGCAAGTGGGGGGCAAGCCGCACCCATGAATTTGCTGACCTACACCATTACCGACCAGCTCAAATTGGCTTCGCCCCAATCAAAGGTCATTTCGCTGTCCATTAAGGACCGCAGTGCCATTTTGCCGGGCGGGCATTTATCTGACGGCAGTTATTGGTTCGATTACCAATCTGGCGATTTTGTCACAAGTACCTTTTATAAAGATGCCTTGCCAAGTTGGGTAGCACGCTTCAATGCGAAGTTTGACCCAGCCAAAGATTTGCGTCCATGGCGTTTGCTCTTACCCGAAAGTACTTATTTAATGGCCGATGCCAGCCCCTATGAAGTAGTCTTGACAGGCAAAACGGCGGCAACTTTCCCTTATGACTTCCCAGCCATGATAGCAGCAGGGGCCTCTGCAACGTCTTTGTTTACGATTTCACCTCAGGCCAATGAGGTACTGACCGATTTTGCCATTCAAGCACTTGAACAAGAAAATTTAGGTCAAGATCAATTTACCGATTTCTTGTGTCTTTCTTTTTCAACCCCCGACATCGCCGGCCACGCATTTGGTCCATTTTCACGCGAGCTTGAAGACATGTATGCGCGCCTAGACCGCGAGTTGCAACGTTTGTTTGCAAGTTTAGAGACCCGCTACGGCAAAGATGGGTTTATCCTCTTTTTAACTGCTGATCACGCGGTGGTTCCGGTTCCTGAAATGTTGGTCAAAATGAAAATGCCGGGTGGGTATTTCTTCATGCACGATCGCCTGCAAGTGCTTCGCGACGACTTTATCATGAAGTACAACGCCGATTTACTCGAGCACGAGACCAACCAAAATATCTACCTGAACCTGAAGAAAATCGATTCGCTGCACCTTGACATCGATGAGGTAGCTGAATTTGCAGCCAATGAGTTGCGCCAATGGCCAGAAGTTAAAACGGTATTAACGCGCACACAACTACGTTCAGGATCGGCAAGTACCGATTATTGGGGCGAGCTTTTGCGCAATGGTTACGATGCGCAAAGAAGTGGCGAGGTTATCTTTTTGTTGCAGCCGGGTTATCTGGCCAAAGACCACGACGAACCAAAAGCGCATCAAGGCACCTCTCATGGCTCGGCTTTTAATTACGATACACACGTGCCACTTTTATGGTATGGCAAAGGCATTCCGCAGGGTCTTTCATTGTACGAGCCGCTTCAAATCACAGATATCTCCGCCACGCTCGTCCATTTATTGAACCTGCAAAGACCAGGTTCTATGACAGGTATACCTATTTTACCGCTCTTGCAACCTAAAAAATGACCAACGAAAGCCAATTTTTTCTCGACCATTTAGGCCAAACGAGTCCTTTTCCTTTTCTGATCGAAGTAGAGCGGGCAGAAGGCGCCTATATTTATGATAAAAAGGGCAAAGCCTACTTGGATATGATTGCCGGTGTTGCAGTTAATAACATTGGGCATCGGCATCCAAAAGTAGTGGCGGCGCTTTCGGCACAATTGGAAAAGCATTTGCATGTCATGGTTTACGGCGAGTTTATTCAGGACGCGCAACAAGCATTGGTAAAAGAACTTTTAGCGGTTTTGCCCGACTCTTTAAATGGTGTCTACGCCGTCAATTCGGGAACCGAAGCGATTGAAGCCTCACTCAAATTGGCCAAGCGTGTTACGGGCCGCACGGAGCTCGTTGCTTTTAAAGGGAGTTATCACGGTAGTACGCATGGTGCCATGAGTGTATCGGCCAATGAAATCAAGAAAATAGCATTTAGGCCCTTGTTGCCTGATGTACGCTTTTTAGTGCACAACGAGATTGCAGAACTTTCTCAAATTACTACCCGCACCGCAGGCGTGATCATCGAGACCGTTCAGGGCGATGCCGGGGTGCGGCGGCCTTCGGCCGCCTTTATGCAGGCGCTGCGCGCCCGCTGCACCGAAGTCGGCGCCTTGCTCATTTTTGACGAAATCCAATGCGGAATGGGCCGCACAGGCACTATGTTTGCCTTCGAACAATTCGGAGTTGTACCAGATGTACTCACACTCGGCAAGGCGCTTGGTGGCGGCATGCCAATTGGTGCACTTGTGGCTGCGCAGCAGCATTTGAACCTATTTACGCATGCGCCAATGCTCGGGCACATCACCACCTTTGGGGGACACCCGATGGTGTGTGCCGCAGCTGCAGCAACCGTTCAGGTCTTGCGCACCGAAATCGATTGGGCGCAATTGGAGCAGCGCGCTGCTGCTTTTGCAGCTCAAATTGCAGCGCATCCGGCAGTACAAGCACACAGAAGAGTCGGAGCTATGTTTGCTTTTGACCTCGCGAGCGCTGCTGAAGTAGAAAAAGTCGTGAATGAGTGCCTAGAACAAGGGCTCATCACTTTTTGGTTCTTGTCCCATCCTTACAGCTTTAGGTTGTCGCCGCCCCTCAATTTAGCACAAGAAGAATGGGATTTAGCCGTTAAAGTTATTATTTCGGCTTTGGATCGTCTTTAAAACGCATATTCTTTAGCAATCACTTATCTTTGTACGC
>CANHSA010000019.1 GCA_947463345.1 Flavobacteriales bacterium | reverse complement strand
GTATTGGTCTTTGAGGGTGTAGGCAAAGCGCGCATCGAAAACTAAATTACCACCATTGAATTGCTGACGATATGCTTTGAGGCCGGGAAGTATATAAACTTCTGAGGTGAGTGAAGGATCGAGGTCGTCTTCAAAAACGCGGTCGATGTTGCGCATGAAACTGTTATAGCGCATAGAAGCACCAAAACTTAACTTTTGATAATTCGCTTCGATATCCACTTTTGCCAAATGCTTGAAGCGGTATTTGAGCATGTTGGTAGTGGTGTCAGAGAAGTTGGCTGTATATTGCGGATTGCTATTGAGCGAAATAGGATTCATGTAGGTGTAACCCATGAGCGAAACCAACTCTACTTTACCAAGTTTGCCTGATGAATTAAAGGAGAGGTCTAGACCTGAAATGCGGGCTTTCTCGGCGTTTTGAGCCTGAAAACCAACCCAATCGCCGATATTGTATTGGCCACTTGTTAAGAATTGGATGTCTTCTGGCGAAGGATTGAGTGGATTGAGTGGTTGTTGGGTTATTGGATTGAAATAAACGAAGGAGAATTCCATCATGTTGCTGTACTGATTGACAAAAAAGGCAGCGTCAAGCATTGCCTTCCAGTTGCCAATTTTGAAGCCTTGTTTGATGCCGATTTCGCCAGCCCAACCGATTTCTGGTCGGAGTTCTGGATTTGGAAATATATTGAGGGCGCCAACAGAAGTTTGGGTAAAACGTTCTGCCACGCTAGGGTAGCGTATGCCCTGACCAAAGCTTACGCGCAGGTGTGTAAAAGGCTTGAGCTCATAATGCAAACCTGTACGCAAAACAGGATAAACAGGAACAAACAATGAATCTTTGCCCGGCAGCTGAAACTGAGAGTCGGGTTTGTTGCCGTCCATCTCAAAATATTCTAGGCGCACACCCGCACTTAGGTCGAGTTTGTTTTTGTGGTATTCTAATTGCGAATAAGCCGCATAGTTTTGAGAATTGTGGTTGCCAAAAAGCTGAGAAGTGACTACGTTTTGAATAGCGGTAACACCAGCACTTAGTGTGCTTCCTTGGCCAAACTTATGCTGAAAGGTGTAGTCGGCGTAAGAAATAGTGGCCGCGTTACTTTGGCTGGCATTGCTAAGGTTTTCGTTAGAAACCCAGTAAAGGCGAGTTTTGAGCTGATGGAGGTTATTGTGTTTATCGATGTACTTTGCGTAGGGATCTAGGAACAAGCGCTGGCCAAAATTATAGCTCAGGGTAGAGGCGCCGGCTGTGGTGTCGCCATAACCGCTTGGTGTGTAACCTAAGGAATCGTTTTGCCAAATGAGGAAGTTGCCTGTCTTTTGAACTTGAAAGTTGTAGCCAAGGCCGGCCTTAAGGCGCTTGTCTAGGATGGCTTTGGCGTATATGGTACCCGAAACGCGCCCGCGAAACTCGGACTCGCCGATGCGGTAGCCATCGTTGTGATAGCCAGTAGTTGAAATGGTATAGCCAAAACGCTTTTTAAGTGCGCTATGAAAAACCTCTAGTTGCTGATTCATGGGTGGCGTGGACCACCATTTGAGGGAGCTACGGCGCGGAGCACCATAAAGGCCATATTGTACTTTTACTTTGGTGACGGGTTCTAAGGTGGGTTCTTTTTCGGCGAGTGCAATGACGCCGTTGAGCGCGCCACTACCATAAAGAACTGATGCGGCGCCTTTCATGACTTCCACTTGGCTGGCTTGTTCCATTGGGATGGCATTCCATTGGGTGTCGCCGGCGTAGCCAGAAAGCAAAGGCATGCCATTCCAAAGCAACAGCACGCGGCTACCAGTGCCGTAGGCAAAGCCGGAGCCGCCGCGAATAGAAACTTGGCCATCCATGGTGTAAACACCGGGAGTTTGATCAACGGCTTGTTCCAGATCGGTGATGCCTTTGTTGTCAATAAGTTGTGGGCGCAGGATTTCCATTGAAACTGGAATTTCTTCGATGGCCTGACGGCGCTTACCTGCACTGACCACCACCGTTTTTTGATCCTGAACTTGAGCTTGCAAAGCCACCCGTAGCGCCGTGGTCGGGACTTCTTTAATAAGGATGGTATCCGAAATGTAAAAAGGAGCTTTCACAATTAATTCAAAAGGAAAAGTAGCTGGTTTGAGCATAAAAACGCCGTTCTGACTCTTCACAGGAGAACTTCCTTTTACGATGATAAAAGCCTCTTCGACGCGCGCATTAGTTTGCGCATCTACTACTTCAATTTGAATGTTTTGGGCAAAAAAGGAACCGCTGATCAGTAGAAAAAATACAAGTATATATTTCATAGTGTAGGATGAGTAGG
Organism: Flavobacteriales bacterium; assembly: GCA_947463345.1. Classification (GTDB taxonomy): domain Bacteria; phylum Bacteroidota; class Bacteroidia; order Flavobacteriales_D; family Crocinitomicaceae; genus UBA952. The sequence continues at coordinate 15,773 of CANHSA010000019.1, read as the reverse complement.
TTTCTGCGAATTTAAAGGATTTAGCGGACTTTCACATCCGTATATTTACAGAGTATACTGTAACTGAACAACAAAATTTCTAGGCGCTTGAATGGCACCTGGTCTACTGACATACTCCGCATTGGTAAAGTTATTGAATATCAAGTTGCATTTAAATGCTTCGGAAATGCTGTAATTGAAACGCAAATCAAAGACAGGAACGCCTTTATTGAATTGTGCTCTGTAATTGGCCATACCTACAAGGATTTCCTGTCCAAGTATACCTTCTTCAAAAGCTAAATCAACATTGCGCATGAAGGAATTATAGCGGGCCGATAAACCGATGCCCAATTTTTTATAATTGCATTCGATATCTGCCTTGGCTAAATGCTTGAAACGGTATTTGAGCATGGAGCCCGTTGTATCGGAAAAGGTGGCCATATAAATTGGATCGGTATTCAAGCTGATCGGATTCATATAGGTATACCCTAGCAAGGTGAGCACTTCAACCTCTCCTATTTTGCCGGAACTATTCATGGAAAATTCGATCCCTGTAATGCGTGCCCGCTCCGCATTTTGCGCTTGAAAGCCCACCCAATTATTCAGGTAATTGATTGCCGATGGATCGGTGGTTTGCAAAAAAGCCATGGTGTCGGGCTTGAAAACACCAAAAGCAAATTCGGTCATGTTATCGTAGAAATTGATAAACCCAGCCACATCTAACATCGCCTTCCACTTGCCTACCATCACAATTTGCTTGAGTCCGAGTTCTGCCGCCCAGCCGCGTTCTGCCAGCAAATCTGGATTTTGGAAAATACGCAAACCGCCAACACTCGTAGAAATATAGCGCTCAGCAACTGCTGGAAAACGGATGCCCTGCCCAAATGAAGCGCGCAGATGGGTGCTTTTTTGCAACGCATAATGCCCACCAAATCTTAAGATGGGATAAATAGGCAAGGTGCGTCCAGCCCAGTTGAAATTGGTTTCTGGCGTAGCGTTATTGAGCTGACAGTATTCCAAGCGCAAGCCCGCTTGTAAATCTAGCTTCCCTTTAGACCATTCAGTTTGCTGGTATAGCGAGAAATTTTTACTGAAATGATTGCCAAAAATATAACTTGTAATTTGGCTTGTGTTTGAAGTAGCACCAAACGAGAAATCAAAATGTTTGGTTTTTTTACTCGCTTGGTAATCGGCATAATACATTTGCCCCAATGAGGCATCTACATAGACAAGGCCATTGCCAGTTGTAGTGAGGTAGTAGCGTGTTCTCAGCGCGTGTTTGAACTTATTTTTGGAGACGTAAATCAAATATGGGTCTAGGCTAAATCGGACGGCTCGCTGCTCACTTAAAGTATTTGCTAAGGCCTGATAACCCATCGAATCGTTGCGCCACAAAATAAAAACCCCTTCTTCTTGCGCCTGTACATGGAAAGAAAGTCCTGTTTTGAGTTGCGGGATCTTTTTTGAGAAATACGCGTATGTTCCATGAATGCGCGCGCGCAATTCGTGATCTCCTTCGCGGTAACCTTTATCCCTAAAGGCATTGACACCGAGCGTAAACCCATGATTTGCTTTGCGTTTTGCGGCATATACATCTACCAATTGAAATGTTGGAGGCGCACCCCACCACTTCATACTTTGACGTGGAGGATTGCCATAGATGCCATTTTGAACTTTGACAGAAAGCGCTCCTTCGAGTGGTGCATCTTTTTCGTTCATGGCTATGATGCCGTTGAGTGCTCCACTTCCGTAAAGTACAGAAGAAGCTCCTTTTATGATTTCTATTTGCTCTGCGTGCTCCATCGGAACCGCATTCCATTTGACATCGCCAATGTCGGGCGATAACATCGGTGCGCCATTCCAGACCAACAGCACTCGGCTTCCGGCGCCATAAGCATAACCTCCCCCACCTCGAATTGAAACTTGTCCATCCATTGTAAAAACGCCTGGGCTCTGGCCTACAGCTTGTTCGAGATTAGAAAACCCCTTGTTGGCAATAAGTGAGGGGCGCAATACTTCCATTGAAATGGAAACCTCTTCTATGTTCTTTTCGAATCTTGCGGCCCGGACATAAACGGCTTTTTCATCTTTGGTTTTTGAACGGATGCTGTCCTTTTGAAGGTCTTGTGAAAAAACATAGATTGGAGAAAAAATGACAAGGAGTATCGTAAATTTTACTGAATGCATTGCTGTTTGTTCGTTCTAACTTTACCCGAAGCTATTAAAAAAAAATGGAACACTCAGACAAACTATACCAAATTGCGTTTTCTCAACTGCATGGCATTGGACCTGTACGCGCTAGGCGTATCCTAAAATTAATTGAACACCCGAGTGATTTTTTCAATTTAAATTTGAGCACGCTCCAACAAATGACCAGTGTACCTATCGCCCAACTCGAAAAAACAGACCGGTCAAGCGCGCTATTGAGGGCTCAAGGACAAATTCCTTATCTCAACAACGAACAACTCAGTTATCATTTCATCACCGATGCTTCTTACCCCAGTAGGCTCAAACAGTGCGACGACGCACCACTTGGACTCTTTTACAGGGGTATCGAACCTTGTTGGCAAAAACCAAGATGTATTGCAATTGTTGGCACGCGGCAACAAACACCATATGGCAAGGAACTCGTCAAAGCACTCATCTCTCATCTTCCCAAAGATATTTTAGTGATCAGTGGGCTGGCTAAAGGAGTTGATGCCGAGGTGCATCAGCAATGCCTAGACAATGGCCTAGCAACAATTGGTGTGTTAGGTCATGGCATCGACCGCATTTATCCGGCTTCCAATCGCAAACTTGCCTTAGATATGTTGACAAATGGAGGCTTAATGTCTGAGTTTCTGATCGGCACCAAACCAGACCGCATGCATTTCCCGATGCGCAATCGGATTATTGCTGGTTTAGCCGATGCTGTTGTCGTTATTGAAAGCAACAAAAATGGAGGGTCTTTGATCACCGCCGAACTTGGCAATGATTACAACCGCGAGGTATTTGCCTTTCCGGGGTCCATACACCAAATGCAATCTGAAGGCTGCCACGCCCTTATTAAAAGTCAACAAGCACATCTGCTCACCTCTGCCGATGATCTTCTTCAAACCATGAACTGGACCAATCCCCAACAAGAGCGCACACTCCAAGACCAACTCGAATTGAGTAGCCTCCAAAAAGACATTCTCCATCAGTTTAAAACCAAAAACGCCTGGACCATCGATGAACTCGCTCAAAGTACAAACCAACCAGTTTCGCACATCAGCAGCGCACTTTTTGAACTTGAATTAAAAGGAGTACTTGAAAATAAAGGTGCAAATAGATACTTATTGCCCTTGTAATTTGCAAAACCTGCGTAACTTTGCAGCAGTTCATTAAAATAAACTTATTAAGAAAGGTGGAGGGACAGGCCCTATGAAACCTTGGCAACCTCACATCCTTGTAAAGGTGCCAAATCCGATCCCAATTTGGGAAAAGATAAGTTGAAACGCGCTGTTTCTACCTTTCGCCAAGCAAATTATGACCAACAGCGCATTACAATTAGCCATTCAGCAACGCATTCTCGTCTTAGATGGCGCCATGGGCACCATGATCCAACGCCACCAACTCGAAGAATTTGATTTTCGAGAAGGCGCTTTTGAAGAGCACCCCATGTCTTTGAAAGGCAACAACGATTTACTTTCTATTACAAGGCCTGAAATCATCAAAGATATCCACCGCGCCTACTTATCTGCTGGTGCCGACATCATCGAAACCAACACATTTTCTGGCACCACCATTGCACAAGCCGACTACCATCTTGAAGACGCCGTCTATCAAATTAATTTTCAGGGGGCAAAAATTGCCAAAGAAGTAGCTGCAGAATTTACAGATAGACCCAGATTTGTAGCGGGTTCAATAGGGCCAACCAACCGCACAGCTTCTATTTCTCCTGATGTCAATGATCCGGGTTATAGAGCCGTTACTTTTGACGACCTCGTTTTGGCTTATGCCCAACAAATTGACGCGCTCATGGATGGCGGCGTTGACATCTTACTGATTGAAACCGTGTTTGATACCCTCAATGCCAAAGCGGCCTTGTATGCCTGCGATCAAGTTTTTGAGCAACGTGGGTTTCAAATTCCAATTATGGTATCGGGTACCATAACCGACCAATCTGGCCGCACCCTCACCGGACAAACTACCGAGGCATTTTTGATCTCGCTTTCACACATGCCGCTGCTCAGCATTGGACTCAACTGCGCGCTAGGTGCTTCCATGATGCGCCCATATTTGCAAGTACTCAACGACAAAGCTCCTTTTGCCGTGAGTGCACACCCGAATGCTGGCTTACCCAATGAATTTGGCCTTTACGATGAAAGCCCAGCGGCAATGGCTGCTCAAATTGAACAGTTTTTGCAAGAAAGTTTAGTCAATGTCATTGGCGGTTGCTGTGGCACAACACCAGAACACATCGCTGCTATTGCGCAAGTTGCCGCAAAGTACTCACCAAGAAAATGGAACCCTACAAATGCTTAAGTTAGCTGGCCTTGAGGCGCTGGTCCTCACAGAACAAAGTAATTTCGTAAATATCGGTGAACGCACCAACGTAACCGGCTCACGGGCCTTTTTGCGCATGATCAAAGATGGCGACTTTGAGGCTGCTTTAGCCGTTGCCCGCGAACAAGTCGATGGCGGCGCACAAGTGCTGGATATCAATATGGATGAAGGCATGATCGACGGCAAAGCTGCTATGGTGCGCTTCCTAAATCTTTTGGCTGCCGAACCCGACATTGCCCGCATTCCTATCATGATAGATTCCTCTAAATGGGAAATCATACTTGCCGGCCTCAAATGTTTGCAAGGAAAGGGAATTGTCAATTCTATTTCACTCAAAGAAGGCGAGGCTAATTTTATTGCGCAAGCTAAAGAAATCAGACGCTTTGGCGCTGCGGTTATCGTCATGGCCTTCGATGAAAACGGGCAGGCCGATTCCTTTGAGCGCCGCATCGAAATTTGCGAGCGTTCTTACCGTATTTTGGTCGATGTTGTTGGCTTTCCTCAAGACGACATCATTTTTGACCCAAATATATTTCCAGTAGCTACTGGCATGGAAGAACATGCCAATAACGCCCTAGATTTTTTCCGTGCAACCCAATGGATCCGTCAAAACTTACCAGGTGCTCATGTAAGTGGTGGTGTTTCAAATGTGTCGTTCTCGTTTAGAGGGAACAACAAAGTACGCGAAGCCATGCATGCCGCATTTCTTTACCATGCCACCGCTCACGGCATGGACATGGGCATTGTAAATCCGAGCATGCTCGAAATCTATTCTGAAATTGAACCCGAGCTTTTGACGCGCGTAGAAGACGTCCTACTCAACCGCAGGGCAGACGCCACCGAGCGTTTGCTCGAATTTGCAGACACCGTTAAAGGCGATGTCAAGCAACAAACCGCCGACCTCACTTGGCGCGAACAAAGCGTAGAAAAACGTTTGGCGCATGCCCTCATCAAAGGCATCGTAGAATTCATCGATGAAGATGTTGAAGCAGCACGCCAGTTGGTTGAACGCCCTATACAAGTTATTGAGGGGCCGCTCATGGACGGCATGAATCAAGTAGGTGACCTTTTTGGAAGTGGACAAATGTTTTTGCCACAAGTAGTGAAATCTGCTCGTGTAATGAAAAAAGCAGTTGCCTATTTGTTGCCCTATATTGAAGCTTCAAAAGATGGTAAACAACAAGCCGCTGGTAAAATTTTGATGGCCACCGTTAAAGGCGATGTACACGATATTGGCAAAAATATTGTTGGGGTTGTTTTGGCCTGCAATAACTACGAAATTATTGACCTCGGGGTCATGGTAGCGCCGCAGGCCATCATTCAAAATGCCATCGAACAAAACGTAGATGCCATTGGCCTGAGTGGCCTGATCACGCCCTCACTAGATGAAATGGTGCATTTAGCCAAAGAAATGGAGCGCGCGGGCCTCACCATTCCGTTACTCATCGGCGGCGCCACCACTTCAAAAGTTCATACGGCCGTTAAAATTGAAGCGCACTATCCTTCCGGAGCGGTTATCCATGTGCTGGATGCCTCGCGTTCGGTAACGGTGGTAGAAAGCCTTCTTGGACCTAAAAAACCTGACTTTTTAACTGCACTCCGAACCGACTACGAAAAAATCAGGGTTCACCACGCCAAGCACCAAGCGGCCAAAGAACTCCTAGCGCTAGAGCAAGCAAGGGCCAATGCGTTGCAACTTTCCTTCAATGAACACACAATTCCTGTTCCGAAGCAACTTGGCATGCAACTACATACACCAAGTATCGCTACACTCATCCCGTACATTGACTGGACACCCTTTTTTCAGACCTGGGACCTCCACGGCAAGTACCCACAAATTTTAACAGACGACGTAGTTGGAGCAGCAGCTAGTAAGGTTTTTGAAGACGCACAACAGTTATTGGCTCAAGTTGTAAAAGACGGTATCCTGCAATGCAAAGGCCTCAGCGGTATTTTTCCAGCGAATTCTATTGGCGACGACATTGAAATTTACGACCCCAACAGCTTAGAAATACGACATACCCAAATCACTTTGCGTCAACAAACTAAAAAAGTTGCCGGGCAACCCAATATGGCATTAGCTGATTTTATCGCACCAAAAGGCAGTCAAAAACAAGACTACATTGGTGCTTTTGTGGTAACGGCTGGCCTAGGTATCGAGCACTATATTTCCGATTTCGATGCCAAACAAGACGACTACAATTCTATCATGATCAAAGCACTTGCGGACCGCCTCGCCGAAGCTTTTGCAGAATACCTCCACGAGGTTGTGCGCAAAGAAACTTGGGGATACGCCGCAGATGAAACCTTAGAAAATCAGGCACTCATTGCCGAAAAGTACCGCGGCATAAGACCTGCACCAGGCTACCCCGCTTGCCCAGACCACCTCGAAAAATTAGGGATTTTCAAATTGCTAGACGCAACGGCTCAAATTGGCGTCACGCTAACGGAGTCTTTAGCGATGTGGCCAGCTGCGGCGGTAAGTGGTTGGTATTTTGCGCATCCAGATGCCAAGTATTTTGGCCTTGGAAAAATCACGCAAGAACAACTTGACGATGTCGCCAGAAGAAAAGGTGTGGAGGTAACTGAAATTGAGCGCTGGTATAGTTCGATTTTAGTTTAAACCAAAGAAAAAGCCAAACGCTTAATTCGGATTGGCCTCAAACCAAGTATCGATATTTTTAGGTGCTTGCGTGGCTGCTTGAACGGCGAGTTCGTCGCAGCGCTCGTTTTGCGGATGCCCGGCGTGGCCTTTTACCCAAACAAATTCGAGTTTGAAATTCGGATGCAAGCTCAAATAGCGCTGCCATAAATCGGGGTTTTTCTTGTCTTTGAAGCCTTTTTTTACCCAGCCAAAAACCCACCCTTTGGTAATGGAGTCAATGACGTATTTGGAATCGGAATGGATCACGACTGTATAATTCTTGTTTTTGATGTGTTCGAGCGCCACAATAACAGCTAAAAGCTCCATGCGGTTGTTGGTAGTGCGCCGAAAACCCTGACTGAGTTCCATGCGCTTGCTTCCAAACTCTAGGATGGCTCCAAAACCACCTGGACCTGGGTTGCCCCTTGAGGAACCGTCGGTATAAACCATTATTTTTTGCGCACTCATTTTTTTAAACGCCCCGGGTTTTGTGATAAAAATGCCGTCCAGGAATCTCCTTTGGCTTTGTTGTGTTCACCTACTCCTTTTGAAAAATGATGGCAAACCGCCACACCTAAACCATCTGTGGCATCGAGGTATTTTGGCATTTCAGGGAAATCGAGGAGCTTCTGAAGCATGGCGGCAACTTGTTCTTTAGAGGCGCTGCCACTCCCGGTGATGGATTGCTTGATGCGGCGCGGAGAATATTCTTCAAAAGGCATGTTGTGGTTCAAGGCAGCTGCAATAGCTACCCCCTGTGCCCTTCCTAATTTGAGCATCGACTGTACATTTTTTCCAAAGAAGGGTGCCTCGATGGCCATTTCGTCGGGTTTGTATTCTTCGATGAGCCCGTTGAGTCTTTCTAAAATTCTTTTGAGTTTGTCCGGATGATTGCTGAGTTTGTGCAGTTGTATGACCCCGAAATTCAGGAGCTTGAGCTTGTTTTGTTGGATATGAATGAGGCCATAACCCATGACGGTGGTGCCTGGATCGATGCCTAGTATGATTTTATCGTGACTCATTCTGCTGTAAAACTACACACTATTGACTTTGCATGCTCAAAAAAACTTGTATCTTTGCACTCCTCGGGTGATTAGCTCAGTTGGTTTAGAGCACTACCTTGACAGGGTAGGGGTCACTGGTTCGAATCCAGTATCACTCACCAGAAACCTGGCTTTTTGAAGTCAGGTTTTTTTATGCCCCCACTCAGGAGGTACTCGCAGATGAAATATTGAATTCATCTACCAATGGCTCGCCTTGCAAGCGCAAGAAGAGCTGAATAAGCGCAACTACATCTTTTTCACAATAGACCATAATGCGTTGTAGGTCGTTTTCTTCATAGTACACGCGCGCTACATCGGCGCCAGAAATATCGTCTTTTGGCGTTGGTATGTTCATGACATGGCATAACAAAGAAAGGGAAGTGTACGATTTATAGTCGCCGAATTTCCAGAGCTCCATGGTGTCAATATGATTGATTTCCCAAGGTTTTTTGCCGGCAATCTGCAAAATACTCGGTAGAGCAATACCGTTGATCAGCATGCGGCGGCAAATGTAGGGGATGTCAAATTCTTTACTGTTGTGGCCACAAAGTACGTGATACTGTGTATTGTAGTGGTCGTCGAGTAAGCGTTTGAATTGCTTCAATAAGGTTTCTTCGTCATCGTGGTAATAAGATTTCAACCGGATGCTCTTACCTTGGCTTCCTTCGTGTAGCATACCGACAGAAATGCAAACGATTTTGCCAAATTCGGCTAGAATACCACCGCGTTCCTCAAATATTTGTTCTATCGATTTTTCAGGACTGATCTGAAAACGATTTTTTGTTTCAAAAAGTGCCTTTGATTTTTCATCGAGTTGTTCAAACTGATAGGCCTGCGGTACCGTTTCTATATCAAGAAATAGGATTTTTTCGAATGGAACTTGTTTGATCATAGTGGAAATTTACAAAGTAAAAGATTGTCAATCACTTTAAAAACGTGAAATTTGTAAACGCATTATGGCAGAGCAACTTTTTTTTAACTCCGAAGACAAACTTTCTCGCTACACTGAACTCCGGCCTCAGTTAGAAGCACTCCTTGGTGCGGAAACAGATGCCGTGGCAAATATGGCCAATTTTTGTGCAGCCTTAAAAGAAGCTTTTGGTTGGTTTTGGATTGGTTTTTATATTGTGCGACAAGACGAGCTGGTGTTAGGTCCATTTCAAGGCCCTATTGCCTGCACCCGAATAGCTTTTGGAAAAGGTGTTTGCGGCAGTGCATGGGCAGAACAAAAAAGCATGTTGGTGCCAAATGTTGCTGATTTTCCAGGACATATTGCCTGTAGTGCTTTGTCTCAGAGCGAATTAGTTGTTCCCATTTTCAAAGACCAACAAGTTTGGGGTGTGCTCGACATCGATAGCACCAAAATTGCTGACTTTGACGAAGTGGACCAAGTAGAAATCGAAAAACTAATGATATGGTTCGCTGGGCTTTTGTAATGGCTTTACTACTTGGCGCTTGTGCTCAGGTGGGCAGCATCAGCGGTGGCCCGGCAGACGAACGCGCACCTCAGGTGCTCGAACAAACTATTTCAGACAAACAATGCAATGTGCGCGCCAATGAACAACTTTTGGTTTTTGACGAATTCATCAAACTAGACCAAGCCCAACAGCGCATTACACTAATGCCCGCAGATAGTCGGCTCAATTACGAGCTCAAAGGCAAAACATTGCGCATCAGCTTCCTCGATTCTTTACAGCCCCAAACCACCTACACGCTCATGAGCAACGGCGGGATCAAAGACCTGACTGAAGGAAACGATTCATTAATGACCTGGACCTTTTCTACAGGGACTGTTCTCGATTCTTTGCAACTCGCGGCAAGCGCCAAAGAACTTTTACCAAATGCAAAAGCGGCCACCATCAATTTAGGCGTATATCTTTCGGATACCAGCCGAACTGCCCGCTACATCGGGCGCTTTGACCAGCAAGGTAAATTGCAGTTGAAAGGTCTTAAAGATGGCGCTTATTTCCTCAAAGCATATATTGATGACAACCAAGATGGCGCATGTTCAACAACAGAAAGTCAGGATGCTTTTTTTAAAGCTATTCAACTGAGTCAAGTTCAAAACGACACGCTTTCCTTCTTTCTCTCTAAGCCCTTAAATGAAAAAGATAGCAGCGCTACAACTCCCAAAAACATCGAAAAAAAATCCGACTCAAGTACAGTTATGAGCCAATTGAGTTCTCTCCTTATCGAGATCGATACCATCAGCCCCACCCTTTTGTTGGAGTTATATTTGGGTGAAGTACTTTCTCAAAAGGTGCGCGTCGAAAAACAATCAATTGTCCTAGATTCACTTCAAGCAGGGCTCTACACCCTCAGAATTGTAGCGGACCAAAATAACAATCAAAAGTGGGATCCTATCGACCTTCAAAATCAAAAACGTGCAGAAGCACTGTATATTTACCCTGAAAAAATCAAAATTCGTCCTAATTGGGAACTTTCACTTCCGGTGAACATCCCACCTAACAGCTTGTTTACAAATTAAAATCTTATGAAAAAACTACTCTTCATTATCGCCGTTGGCTTGTCAGTAAGTCTTAACGCACAAGTCTTGACACCGAAAGCGAGCCCAGTTGCCAAACTTCAACAAAAGGTTGGCTTGGCCGACATCCAAATTGATTATTCAAGACCGGGCGCCAAAGGCCGCGTCATTTTTGGAGACCTCATCCCTTACGGGCAAATGTGGCGTCTAGGCGCGAACGAAAACACAAAAGTGACGTCAAGCGAGGCGCTCATTTTTGGCAAAGACACCCTCAAAGCTGGCACATACGCCCTTTTTGCCAAACCAGGGCAAACCAATTGGGAACTCTATTTTTATGCCGACTACTCCAACTGGGGCTTGCCTGAGCCTTGGGATGCCAAGAAGGTTGTCCTTCAAGTGAACGCTGGCGTACAAAAAACGCAAGATTTTAAAGAAAACTTAGAGATCTCCATTGATGCATTAACGAATAACGGTGGCACGCTATTCATTACCTGGGAAAACACTAAAGTAAGCCTGCCGTTTAGCCTCAATACAAAAGCAAAGGTCTTGGCGAGTATTGACAAAACAATGGCCGGGCCCGCTGCCAACGATTACCACGCAGCTGCTACCTATTACTTCAATGAAAACCTCGACCTCAAAAAAGCGCTCGAATGGTCAACCAAAGCTGTCGAACTCCGCGGCCCTTCTGCCTACTGGATGACGCGCCTCAAAGCTCAATTACAAGCGGCCAATGGCGACTACAAAGGTGCTATCGAAACTGCAAAAATCTCCATGGAAGCGGCCAAAGCAGACGGCGACGACGCCTATGTGCGCGCCAACGAGAAGTCTATTGAAGAATGGTCTAAAAAACGCTAACTAGCTCAAAAAAATTCAGTTGTTCCAACAATACCGCTATCATTTCTTATTGCACCTCATCATTTTTATGTGGGGCTTTACCGGTATTTTGGGCAAACTCATCCATCTTGACGCACTACTCATTGTTTGGCATCGCTTGTGGATAGCTGCGCTTGCTTTGGCTGCCTATATGTTCTTTACCAAGAAAATGGTTTTCCCAAAAGGTAAAACACTTTTTTGGGCGGTCATGGTTGGCTTAGTGGTTGCGCTGCATTGGCTCACCTTTTATACCTCTATTCAATTGTCGACCGCATCGCTTGGCATTCTTTGCTTGTCTACCACTACCCTGCATGTCACTTGGCTAGAACCACTGATCATGCGCAAGCGCTTCTCCTGGATCGAATTTTCGATGGGGCTGTTGGTCATAGGCGGCATTTATTTTGTAGCGCACGATTTCAGCGGAGAAGAATTAAAAGCAGTGCTCATTGGCTTGGTCTCGGCCCTTTGTGCAGGAATTTTTTCAGTTGCCAACGGTAAGCTAGCCCAACAAACCGAGACCCCAGGACTCAGCCTTACTGAACTAACGACAGGTTTTATTGCACTCAGTATCTTTTTTATGAGTCAAGGAAAATGGAGTTTAGACCTCTTTGAAATGACTGCCTCAGATTTTTATTGGTTGCTGTTTTTAGGAATTCTCTGCACTTCATTCGCCTTTTTGGCAACCATTGATATCGTCAAGCGGCTTGGTGCATTTAGTGTATCGCTGAGCATCAATTTAGAACCAATTTATACCATACTTTTAGCAATTGTGCTGCTCAAAGAGCACAAATTACTCCAAACTTCGTTTTATTGGGGTGCAGCCATGATTTTAACGGTAGTACTCGCCAACGGCATCTGGAAACACAAACAACGAAAAATCGCAAATACAAACTATGGAAATGCAATATAAAAACCTCGGGAAAAGCGGCTTACAAGTGAGTCGACTCTCCCTAGGATCTTGGCTTACTTTTGGCAAACAAATCTCCGACGACACCGCAGAAGCACTCATGACCTATGCTTATGAGCAAGGCATCAACTTTTTTGACAACGCTGAAATTTATGCGCGTGGCAAAAGCGAAGAAGTCATGGGCGCCATTCTCAAGAAAAAAGGGTGGTCTAGAGATTCATATATTGTCAGTAGCAAAGCTTTCTTTGGTATTGGCGGTGAACTTCCTACGCAAAAAGGCTTGAGCCGCAAACACCTTATCGAAGCGTGTGAAGCGGCATTGAAGCGTTTTCAATTGGATTATCTTGACCTCTACTACTGCCATCGACCGGACAAACAAACGCCTATTGAAGAAACCGTCTGGACCATGCACCAACTCATTATGCAAGGCAAAATTTTGTACTGGGGTACATCAGAATGGTCGGCACAAGAAATCATGGAAGCACATATGTTTGCCAAACAAAATCATCTGATTGGCCCAATTGTAGAGCAACCTGAATACAATATGTTTGTGCGCAATAAAGTAGAAGTTGAATTCTCTCAAATTTATAAAAGTGTTGGTTTAGGTACCACTATTTGGTCGCCTCTTGCAAGCGGAATTCTCAGTGGTAAATACAACGACCAATTCCCAGATGGCACCCGCTTGGGCATGGATGGCCTCGAGTGGCTCAAAGAACGCAACTTAACACAGGAACGCATTACGGCTGTATTGGCCCTTGGTCATTTAGCCAAAGAACTCGGCTTGAGCTTACCCGTTATGAGCTTGGCTTGGTGCCTCAAAAACCCAAATGTATCTACAGTTATTCTTGGTGCGAGCAAATTGCACCAGTTGCAAGAAAACATGCAAGCACTTGGCGCACAAGAACTCTTGACGCCAGACGTCATGCAACGCATCGAAGACATTTTACAAAACAAACCTGAATTTCCCGCATATTAATCGTTTCTCATCATGATTCAAACAGACATTATCATTATTGGTGCAGGCCCAGTCGGCCTATTTACAGTTTTTGAAGCCGGCTTACTCAAATTGCGCTGCCACCTCATCGATTCATTGCCACAACCTGGAGGGCAATGTTCAGAAATCTATCCTAAAAAACCGATTTACGACATCCCTGGCTTTCCTTCGATATTAGCTGGAGAGCTCATCGACAACCTCATGGAACAAGCTGCGCCTTTCAAGCCAGGTTTTACACTCGGTGAAGCCGCCATGACCATCGACAAAGACGAAGAAGGGCAGTTTATCGTGACTACCGTAAGAGGCACCGCACACCGCGCACCAATTGTCATGATTGCTGGAGGACTCGGTGTTTTCGAACCGCGCAAACCACCTATCGCAAATATCACCGATTTTGAAGATAAGGGCGTAGAATACATCATCAGAAATCCTGAAATCTATCAAGACAAAGTTTGTGTGATTGCCGGCGGTGGCGACTCCGCACTAGATTGGTCCATTTATTTGGCCGAGCGCAAAATTGCCAAACGCGTTATTTTAGTACACCGCAGTAGCTCTTTCCGTGGGCACCTCGACTCCGTACAACGCGTCATCGATATGGCTGAAAGTGGCGAAATCGATCTCGTTACCGAAGCAGAAGTAACAGGTTTGCAAGGTGCTGATCAGCTCGAACATGTGCTTGTTACGCATCAAAAAGACGGTGAACGCAGTATTCCAGCCGACCATTTCATTCCATTATTTGGTCTCAAACCAAGTCTCGGACCAATCGGCGACTGGGGCTTAGAAATTGAAAAAAGCGCCATTAAAGTCAATACCCTCGATTATTCTACGAATATCCCAGGTATTTACGCAATTGGCGATGTCAATACATATGAGAACAAACTCAAGCTCATCCTCTGTGGTTTCCATGAAGGTACGCTCGCTGTTCAATCGGCTTTTGCGCGTATCCATCCTGAAAAGAAGAATGTCTTGAAATATACAACTGTAAATGGCGTGAATGGCTTTTAATTGATGAAAAACAAAACGGTTAATGCGGTTGCCATTCTCGGCGTCATTTCCATTCTGAGCATTTTAATTGTTCAGTTTGTCTGGATCCACAATACCCGTCAGTTACAACAAGAGTACATTAACATTCAGCAGCGCGAAGACAGCCTCAACCTAAGAGAATTTGCCCAGCAAGCACGTGCTGCCTTGCGCAATGTGCTTACATCGGTCAATCAAAACGAAGATCCGAGTGCTGTGTATGGTGCCATCAAACAAATCAGTTACCAGCACTATACCGTCGACGTCAGTGACGAAATTCAACCGTTTTATCTAGAAACTCTCCTCAAAAAGGAGTTTTACCTCCAAGATATCCAACAAGATTTCTTGTTTGGGATTTACGATTGCTTTACCGATTCCATTGCATTGTCAGGCCTTTACGTTTTTGACAGCGATTCGATATATGCCAAAAAAGCGCAAAAAACCAAAGGAATCACGCCTGAAAGCCTGAACCTCACCAAAGATGGGCATTACTTCACGGTTTATTTCCCCAACCTTCAGCTCGATCAAATAGAAGCCGCCTCGAGCTTTTCTCCTTTGGTATATCTGATGATTGTTGTGGTTTTTGTGGTCGTGTTCTTTGCCTTCAGCTTGGGCATTATCATTCGTCAAAAAAGGCTCTCGGAAGTCAAAAACGACTTCATCAACAACATGACCCACGAGCTCAAAACACCGATCTCTACCATTAGTCTTTCGAGCGAATTATTGTTGCGCCTCGAAGACAACGCAGACCCAGACCGAATGCGCAAATACGCGAGTATCATTTACAAAGAAAACAAGCGTCTCGAACAACAAGTTGAGCGCGTACTCAATATTGCCAAACTAGACAAGGATAAAGTCAGTTTAAATAAAGAATCCATCTCACTTTACAGTATCCTTGACGACGTTAAAGAAAATTTTGAATTCAACCAGGCAACTGGTGGCGGCACCTTAACCATTCAAAAGGAAACCGAACAAGCACAACTCATTGCCGACCCTGTTCACCTCACCAATGTACTTTTTAACCTAGTAGATAACGCGGTTAAATATTGTAAAAATGCCCCCACAATTGTCATGTCTGTGAAAACAGAAAAAGAAGGGTTTCGCATTGATATCCAAGACAATGGTATTGGTATCAAAAAAGAAGACCTCCGACTGATTTTCGATAAGTTTTATAGAGTCCCGACTGGTAATATCCACGATGTCAAAGGTTTTGGTTTGGGCTTGTATTACGTGAAGCTGATCATTGAAGCGCATCATGGTAAAATCGATGCCAAAAGCACCCCAGAAAAAGGAACAAATTT
>CANHSA010000018.1 GCA_947463345.1 Flavobacteriales bacterium | reverse complement strand
GTCATGGTGTTGTTCACATTCAAATCTTTAGGGAATTGATCTAGATTAGAAATGCGCTGCATTGGACTAATTGTCATTGCGGTATTTGTAGCTACATCGCTGTATTGTGGGTAGCGAATTTTAGACAACTTGATCTTGAAATCGGCTTCAATTTTCTTTTTCTCTTGACGGGTGAGGTTCAATATATAAAATTGCGGATCATTGACAGCGTCAAAGTCGGTACGGGCGCCGTCAGAGGAGTTTTCAAGGCCATAGCGGCTCAGCATTTCTTCCACAGATGGAAAAGAAACTTTGGTTTTTTCGATGCGGTAAAGTAAAGCTTGGCCTGGTGCAACATATGCTTTTTTGCCATTGACGTAGAGTACAGAATTTTGGATTTCGAGGACATCGCCTGGCGTGCCTACACAGCGCTTGATATAGTTTTCGCGCTTGTCTACTGGGCGATATATGAGCCCACCGTGGGTCATGCCAGCGGCATATTCTTGTGAGTTGAGCGGGAAATTACCGGCGGCAAAATGTGCTCGCGCTCGATTTTTCCAAGTTTCAAAACCGCTAATGTATTCGGCATATAACTTCTGCTGACCTAATGAATCGAGTTGTGATAAGTTTTGGTTGCTTTTGCTATTGATGAATTGGCTAAATGCTTCTTGGTTGATCAAGCCATGGAAGTCGTGTCCCATGAGGCCGCTTGGTGTGCGCGGGTCCAGAACGGCGGTGTCGCCAGACGGGAAGTTGAATACAACGACATCGTTGCGGTTTATTTTGCTCCAACCTGGTAAGCGGGTATAAGTGCCTTTTTCCCAGCTGAGGTATGATTTGATGTTGACAAGCGGAACAATGTTGTGGACCAAAGGATAGGAGAGGGGCGTGATCGGAACCTTAGAACCGTAGGCGAGTTTGTTCACGAACAAGAAGTCTCCAACGACCATAGTTTTTTCCATAGAGCCCGTTGGGATTTGAAAAGGCTCAAAAGAATAGGTGCGAATAACGGCAGCAGCCACCAACGCCCAAACAAAGGAGTCTCCGTATTCTTTGACGCGTGGCTTACTGCCTGGTTTGTCGCGGGATACTTTATCTAAAACAATTGCGATGAGGTGGCCAACTACAGGAAGTGCCATGAAAAGGATGATGTGGTCGCCCCATTTGCGTTGTTCGAGTTCTTTGGAGTTTGCCCAATTGGTGGCGGGTCCGTATTGCAAAGCATCTTCTTTGGCAATTTTGGAAAATAACAAATAAGGGAAGAAAAGTCCTTGAAGGGTGTCTGCAAAGCTATAAAACCCAAAACGGCGGAGTAAACTGACATTGATGGTCATCCACATGACAAGATGTACCCCAGGAAAGACCAATAGCAAAGACCACCAAGGTTTATTGAGTACTTCTTTGTAGAGGATAAAATAGTTGTAGCCAGGCACGAGTGCTTCCCAAGACTTGCGACCTAGTTTTGGAAATAAGCGGTGCCATTGCGCCAAATAGGGATGTACAAGAATGAGTAAGTAGAAATAAATGAAACTCATAAGGAAGTTTTTAAAACATCGGCCATAGTAAAGATGCCTTTGCGTTGGTAAATAAATTCTGCAGCCAAGACAGCGCCTAAGGCAAAACCTTTGCGGTTGTGGGCAATGTGTTCTATGCGAAGGGTGTCTATATCGCTGATATAACTGATTTGGTGGGTGCCCGGAACATCTGGTATGCGGTGTGCTACTACCGGTATTTGTCCAGGGGAACTTGCTTCAAGCGACCATTCAGTGTAGTTCGGGTTAAGGGTTAGGATGTCGTCGAGTAAGCTAACAGCAGTGCCGCTCGGGGCATCTAGTTTTTGTACGTGATGGGTTTCAGAAACCTCGATATGATAAGCTTGGTGTGCTTTCATGAGGTTTGCTAAATGACGGTTGAGTTCAAAAAAGAGATTCACGCCCACACTGAAGTTGCTCGCGTAAAGTAGGGCAGCGTTGGCCTCTAGAACCATTGTTTTTACCTCGGGTAAGGCCGCTTGCCAAGCGGTGGTCCCGACTACAATTGGGACTTGTTTTTGAGCGCAATACGCGATGTGTTGAGGCGCGAGCTCTGGACGCGTAAATTCGATGCAAACATCTACCTCTGACCAGTTTACCTGATCTAAAGGAAGCTGAGAATTTATTTTTACCACGATGCTGTGTCCTCTTTCAAGGGCAATTGTTTCAATGGCTTTACCCATTTTACCGTAACCGAGCAGTGCTATTCTCATGGTCTAAAGATACGATATATCAACGAAATGTCAGTTGTATTTTGGCGCCAAGGTATTGATTTGGGACAAAACTAGGCTCGAGATGTAGGCTGAGGTCTGGGTTGGTATCGAAGTGAACGAAGTGCGCCTCTGCACCGGCGTCGGCAATTTGAAAGAGATAGAGTGCTGCAAAACCTAGAATGGAGAGGTCGCGCCAATCGAGGTATTGACGGTAAAGCTGCAAGACTGCAGGGGTGTCGTAGGCTGCCCATTTGGGGTCGAGGGCGCCTCCGTTGAGTCGGTTTGTGTATTCTTGCTTGAGTTGCACTTGGGTAATTTGATTGGTGGCTAAAAAATAACCAGCAGTCCCTAGGCCCCCGTAAATGAGCGGCACCTTCCAGATGGCGTTGTTGTGATTTGGTGCGGCAATGGAGTTTCTAATTTGCCCCAAACCAGGTACAAGTGCCGAGTAGAGCATGCTTTTTTGGTGGTAGCTCAGCTTAACGCTGTCTTTTTGCTGAATGGTATCTTGCGCAAAAAAGGCCTGCGCGAGTAATAGGAAGCAAAATGCTAGCCTCATTCCGATTTTTTAAGCATTTCAATGAGGCGTTGCAACTCAGACTCATGTGTGAAATGGACGATGAGTTTGCCTTTGCCTTCAGGCGTTTTATCAATGCTTACTTTGGTACCGAGTTGTTCGGAAAGGTAAGACAAATAGAGTTTTTCGGTTGTGCTCAGGCTAATTTTGGCTTTGGGGCCAGCGCTAGACGTGCTGGCTACTTTTTGCTTTTCAGGTTTGGAAAGCGCCTCTACATCGCGAACTGAAAGTTGTTCGTCTAGAATGCGAGCCAGTGCAGTAAGCTGTTCCTTTTCAGAAGTAAGCGCTAGTAGGGCTCTGGCGTGGCCCATAGTGATTTGTTTGTCTCTGACCGCTGCTTGAATAGCGTCAGGGAGTTTGAGCAAGCGCAAATGATTGGCAATATGCGACCTCGATTTGGCTACTTTTTCAGAGAGTTGTTCTTGGGTGAGCTTGCATTCTTCGAGTAAACGTTCGTAGGAAAGCGCTACTTCAATGGCGTTGAGGTCTTCGCGTTGAATGTTTTCAACGAGTGCCATTTCGAGCATGGTTTGGTCGTTGGCAATGCGCACATAGGCAGGAACCTCAGTGAGGCCAGCGAGTTGAGCCGCTCTAAATCGGCGCTCGCCAGAAATGAGTTGGTAGCGGTCACGGCCCATTTTTCTGACCGTGAGCGGTTGAATGATACCGTGTGTTAGAATGGAGGTCTTGAGCTCGTCTAGGGCACTGCGCTCAAAATGGGTACGTGGATTGAAGGGATTGGCCTCAATTAAAGAAATGGCAATGAGGGCTACGGCTCCGGCAGGAACAGCACTTGCCCCGGTGATATCCGTATCGGCATTTTGTAAAAGGGCGCTCAAGCCTCGGCCTAAAGCGGGTTGTTTTTTTGCATTAGAGCTCATGGTCTATCTCGATGATTTTGTCGTCGTTTCCTATTTTGGTAAGGTCGTTTTTTTGCAAGAGTTCGCGTGCAAAATTGAGGTAATTAATGGAGCCTTTTGAAGAGGCATCGTGCATCACGACGGTATTGCCGTGGCTAGACGCTTCGCTGAGGGTAGTGTTGCGATGAATAACGGTGTCAAAGACCAATTCTTGAAAATGGGTCTTGACTTCATCGACAACCTGATTGGCCAAACGCAAACGGGTGTCGTACATAGTGAGGATCATGCCTTCGATTTCTAGTGCAGGGTTGAGCCTTCCTTGTACAATTTTGATCGTGTTGAGTAATTTGCTCAGTCCCTCAAGTGCAAAATATTCGCATTGTACTGGAATCATGACGGCATCGGCAGCAACAAGTGCGTTAACGGTGATGAGGCCAAGGGAGGGAGAGCAGTCGATCAGGATGAAGTCGTAGTCGTCTTTGATTTGCTCGAGGGCAGCACGCAAAAGGTACTCTCGGTTCGGCATATTGATCATTTCGAGTTCGGCGCCAACGAGGTCAACGTGTGATGGTAAGATAAAGAGGTTTGGATTACTCGTTTCGAGAATGGCTTCTTTCGCTGGGCGGTTATTGACGAGGCAATCGTAAATATTTTGAACCGATTTAGGGTCAAAACCAGTACCTGAGGTTGCATTGGCCTGAGGATCCGCATCGACAATGAGTGTCTTGTATTCAAGCACACCCAAGCAACCACCTAGATTTATAGCGGTTGTTGTTTTTCCGACGCCACCTTTTTGATTGGCAATGGCAATGATTTTACCCATAATTGTTCAATTGAAATATAAAATTACAAGTTGTTCAGCATACTTTTTGTCCAACCAATAGGAACTTATTAACCATTTTCGAGCAATACCTGTCAATATCATTCATTCACAGTTGGTTAGCCCGAACCTTCTACTGCAATTTTTTCACTAATTTTACAACAATGAATGCAGTTAGGTATTACAGTATCGGAAGTCACCCGAGCAACCATCTCCAGTTAGATGCCGCTACGGGCTCTCCTTTTCATTTAATGCTCTATAAAGATCAAAGAGGTCAGGTGTTGGTTGCCACCAGAATGGCACAGGCTTTATACCATCTAAATGGGTCGCAAAGAAACGAAATGCTGGCATTACAGCCCGGTGATCAACTGGCTGTAGGTGACCAGCAAATCAACTGGATGCAAGTTTTTGGCATTACCGCAGAAGAAATTATCGAAAGGCAAACAACAGAAGAAAACAATCAATCTGCTCAAAAAGGAATGCGTATTCAATTAGTTTTGATCTACTTGGCCATTATTGTGCTCCTTTTTTTAATGGCTTTTTACATTTAATGCCTAAAAAAAACAGCCTACCTATATACGGAATCAGAAATAATTTGTAATATTGCACCCCCGTTCAGTTGAATTGGGCTAAATTTTCAGAGATGAACGTCATTAAACAAATCGAGCAGGAGCTAATCGCCAAAAATGAATTACCAGCTTTCGGAGCCGGTGACACCATTATCGTATCATACCGTATTGTAGAGGGTAACAAAGAGCGTATCCAGCAATTCCAAGGTGTTGTATTGCAACGTCGTGGTGCTGGCGCAACCGAAACCTTCACTATCCGCAAAATGTCAGGTAACATTGGAGTAGAGCGTATCTTACCAGTTAATTCTCCTTTTATCGACAGCATCACTATCGTGAAACGCGGTGCAGTTCGTAGAGCACGTATTTTCTACTTCCGTGAGCGTACAGGTAAATCAGCACGTATCCGCGAGAAAAAGAACTTCGCAAGATAAAATCTTGATACCCAAATATTCAAAAAGGAGCTTATGCTCCTTTTTTTTTGCGCTATAATTCATGCTGCATCGTTGCAGTAACACCTTAAGGTTTTATTGAAAACTTACTCTAGCGAAAGAATTTCGAACTCTGTTCGTCTGTTGAGGGCGCGGTTCGTTGCAGAATCATTCGCTACTCTTGGTTGGCTTTCGCCATGACCTTTGTATTGGATGCGCCCTTCCGCTATACCTAAAGAAGTGAGGTACGCAGCAACTTGTGCCGCTCTTTTCTCAGAGAGTACTTGGTTGCGTTGGGCATCGCCGATGTCGTCGGTGTGTCCGTTGATCTGGATGCTTAAATTGGTCTGTTTGCTCAGGTAAATGGCAAAGCCTTTGAGTAAAAATTGTGCATCGGCACTGAGCTGTGCGTCGTCGGTTTCAAAAACAATTGCTTCAATGGCGTAGGCGCTGCCTTCTTGTAGGGTGTCGATTTTTAAATCGGGGGCCTCAATTTTGAGTGTTTTGGTTTTTAAGGCGTTTGTGTCGAGTACAACTGCCTGAAAACTAAAATTCTCTTTGGTAACTTCTAAACTGATTTTTTGATCTACCTGAACAGCCAGGGCGTAAGTGCCATCTTCATTGCTCAGCGCAGAGACAGCACTGCTGTCGTTGTTTTCGTACCTGACCGACAACTCAGCGCCTGCAATGACCTTGCCGCTGCTGTCTTGTAAGCGGCCACTCAAGATGCGTGTTTCTTTTGGCCGAGCAGCTTCGTGCAATTCAAAACTGAAAATATCCCAGTTGGCTTCCTGCTGACTAGAAAAATAAGCTTGTTTGCCATCGGTAGAGACAAAAATACCAAGTTCGTCGGCGCTGGTATTGATCGGGAAGCCAATATTTTGAATAGGACCCCAGCCATTGGCTTCTTTGCGCATCATAAAAATATCGAGGCCACCCATGCCCGGTCTTTGTCTTCCGCTTTCAGAAACAAAATAGAAGGTTTCGCCATCTTGATGGAAAAAGGGGCTTTTGTCTTTGCCCGGGGTATTGACGATGCTGAATGGTTTGGCCATGCCCCAAGAACCGTCGGCTTGTTTTTCGCTGTAATAAATATCGTTGTCTTGGCTACCTTTTCGAAGGCTGGTAAAATAAAGAATTTTGCCATCTGCAGAAAGCGAAGGCTGCGCTTCCCAACCGTCTTTTGTATTGATGTTGGTGCCTAAATTCACGAGGGTGCTCCACTCGTATTGGTCTGTTGTTCCTTTTTTGAGCTTGAGTTTGGTGCTGTAGAGGTCGCAGTTGAGGTAATCCTTGTTATAAATGACTTCAGGTTTACAAGCGCATAAAATGAGTTCGCGGTTGTCTGCTGCTAAACTTGCCGAACCGTAATTTTGAAATTGGCCGTTGTTGAACGGATGGGGTAGTGGTCTTCCTTTATTGAATTCGAGCGCTTTCATGTGTTCGGCAACAGTAAATTCTTCTTGCATGTAGCCCGATACCTCGCCGAGGTTTGTTTTGTCGGCCTTTCTGGTGAAAAACAACATGCTGTTGTCGGGGCTCAGCATCGGGAAGTATTCGTCTTGGGTGGAGCTCACGCCACTCACGCGCGCCACATTAAACGGCACCGGATTCGCTTTAGCGTCTATCGGGAAGCGCAGTTCTTTATAGACAGGTAAAATTTCTTCTTTGAGTTTGGTGTAGTTGCTGGCTTGTTCTCCGGGGTAAATGGAGTCAAACGCCATGAAAGTTTCTAGGTAGGTGAGTGCAGCTGCTTTTTCGCTGAAACTGTAAAGTAAGCGCGCCGCATAAAAGTAAGCATCAGAATGATGACTTGGGCATTTTTGAATACTGGCTTGGTAAAAAACGAGCGCTTTTTGCAAGAGTTTTTCACCTTCCGACCTCGCGTTGTTTTGTTTAACCAACGCCATGCCCCGCTGATAATGGATTTGACCTAGATAAAAATAAGCCTGAACATTTTGAGGATATTTGCTCACGACAGCTGCTAGGCTTTGAACCTGCAATTCGAAGGTTTCTGCGCTGAAGGCTTCGTCAATGGCCTTGTTGATTTTTTTATCTGTGGTGCTGCAATTACTTGTTTGCCCAAGGGCAATTGGCGCTGCGCAAAGTAAGTAGAGTAAACAAAGAAATGTAACAAATTTCATCACCTGAGTTTAACGAACTTGGCCCAAAAAGTTACATTTTTTGAAGGGTTTCTATGCAAAATTCGCAATCTGAAGCTGTGATATCAAGATGCGTAACCATTCGGATCATGCCGGGGCCAAAAGCCATGCATAAAATGCCTTTTTCTTTCAGTTGTTCGATGAAGATATCGCGTTTAGAGGCGTCTTTGAGGATGGCCACTACAATATTGGTTTGCACTGGTACTACTTCTTGTATCTGGGGGCAAGTATTCAGCGCTTGTTCAAGCTGCTTGGCGTGTAAATGGTCAAGTGGAATACGCTCCACATTGTTTTGCAGTGCATATAAGCCGCCAGCCGCAATAATACCAGCCTGACGCATGCCGCCGCCCATTACTTTTCTCACACGGCGTGCTTTTTCAATAAATGTGGCACTCCCTAAGAGTAAAGAACCTACGGGTGCTCCCAAACCCTTTGAGAGACAAACCGAAATGCTGTCGTAATAGGCTCCGTATGCCGCGGGGTCAAGTCCATTGACCGCTAATGCATTGAAAACTCTTGCACCATCGAGGTGCAGGGGTAGGTTTAATGCTTTGCATAGGCTACTTATTTGAGCGATTTCAGCGACGTCATACACTGCGCCGCCTCCGCGGTTGGCAGTATCTTCTAACGAGACAAGTTGAGTGAGCGGAAAGTGCACGTCGTGTGCAGGATTGATCCATTTAGAAATCGCAGCGGCTGTGATTCTGCCGCGGTCTCCGGGCAACAAGCGCACAGACGCGCCTGAGTTTTTGGCAATACCTCCGCCTTCGTACTTATAAATATGGCTTTCTTCGTGGCAAATGACCTCGCCACCAGGTTGCACATGCACATTGATGGCAATTTGGTTGGTTTGTGTCCCCGAACTACAAAAAAGTGCAGCTTCTTTGCCAAAAAGCTTTGCGCCATAGGCTTCGAGTTCTAAAATTGTTGGGTCTTCTTTAAATACGTCGTCTCCAACAGGTGCATTTGCCATGGCAGTGCGCATTTCAGAAGAGGGTAGGGTTACGGTGTCGCTGCGTAAATCAATCATTTGCTTACTTTTGACAAAAATACGAGAAGAAGTCATATGTTAGTCGTTTTATTGATTGTTGTGGTCGGTACATCATTCCTTGGAGCACTTGCCACATTCTTTACAGGCTTTGGTCTCAATACCATTTTAGTCCCCGTGTTTATGATTTATTTTGATGCGCCTCTTGCTGTTTTGATGGCAGGTATCGTTCATCTTTTTAATAACATCTTAAAGGTGGCGCTTACGTCGCGGTCCATTAATTGGCATTTATTTCGAAATTTTGGCTTGCCAGCGCTGCTTTTTGCTTTCATTGGGGCGCAACTCCTCAATGCCGTCAAGGATACCGTCGGACCTCAACTCACGCCCGTTTTTGGCGCTATCTTTATCCTATTTGCTTTGTTAGAATTATTCAATTGGAAATTACCGCTTCAGGGCCCATGGGCCATGCGCATTGGCGGCATTTTGAGTGGCTTTTTTGGTGGCTTCTCAGGGCATCAGGGCGCACTCAGGGCTTTGTTTTTGTCTAAACTCAAGATGGAACCCATTGTATTTGTGGCCACAACCGCTCTTATTTCGCTATTGGTTGACCTCACCAGGGTGAGTGTATATTTTTCGGGATTATGGTTTTCTAATTATTACCCAACCCATGTAATGTTTTACGCTGTTCCTGGCGCTTTGGTTGGCACCTTAGTGGGTAAAAAATACATACAAAAGGTAAATCATGCCAAGTTGTCAATCATCGTTGGCCTGGCTTTATTAGCAATGGGTTTAACGATGGTTTTGGGCTACTTTATTCCGATCCATTAGCTTTCGGAAACAACTGCTTCTTGACGCCGTATTGGTCAATGACGTATTCTTCTAATTTTTCCCCTTTGTTGGAATAGGTGCAGCTGTAATTGAGCTTGCCATCGGTATAGAAGGTTTGGTGCAAGCCAACTGGTAGATCTGCGGTATACTTTTCGGTGCTTAAGATTTGTCCGAGTTCGTTGTAGCTCACAAACGGGCCATTCTTTTTGCCGTCTTTCCACGTTTCGGTACGTGCTATTTTGCCGCTATCAAAAAAGTAAGTCCAGGTGCCGTGTTTTTTTCCGGCTTTAAAGTTAAGCTCGCTTTCCTTTTGACCATTCGCATTGTAGGTCTTCTGTGCGCCATCGCTGAAACCATTCACATAATAACTGCTTTTTCTGACTTTTCCATTCGGAAAATAACTGCGCTGTGGGCCGTCGAGAATGCCGTTTTTGTAATGTTTGTACATGAGTGTATCGGCTAGCGCATTGGCACTAAATTGAATAGATGGCCCATGAAGTTTGCCGTTTTGGTACCAAATTTCAAATTGGACACGATTGGTGGAGTCATAATAGATGTAGGTGGCGCCTTGTTCAACTCCAATTTGGTAGCTCTGAATCGCTTGGATGCAGCCACTTTTGTAATAGGAGGTGTCTGTACCTTGTCGCCTTCCATTGACAAAATTTAATTTCTCTTCGATGATAAAACTAGGGTAGCAGCTTACGCAATTACCTGTGTATGGGGTTGCGTAATCTTTGCGCAATAAATATAAATTGTGGTCTTCGTCAAAAGCAATGCTCTCGTGGCAATATTTAACGTTATTCATGGGGCAAACCTGCCGCGTACGTTGGCAAGGTTCGGGTACTTGTGCATATAGGCCAAATGCTAAAATATAAAAGCAAAAGAAAACACAAAGTTTGACCATTTTTCTATTTGAATTATTTCTTTGGCAATTTCAGCAGCGATTCACGCATAAGTGCCGGTATTTCAATGCTTTTTTGTTGGTTTGAATTGAAACCAACTAGGGTACTGCTACCTGTTGTTTTGAGTTGCCCGTCGACGTGAATTTCGTAACTCAGGGTAAAGCTCTTGGTGCCAATTTTGTCACAATACATCTGAATTTCAGGGGAGTCAGCTAAAAAGATGGGTTGGATATACTGTACTTCGTTGTGTACCAAAACCACCCCGTTTTCCATCCAGTCCCAGTTTGGACCCACCAATAAATTGAAGTAATGGATGCGGGTCATTTCAAAATAACTCAGGTAAATAGCGTTGTTGACATGCCCGAGAATGTCGATGTCGGTGAGGCGGACTTGAATTTTGGCTGGTGAGATCACTTGTCTAGTTTTTGAAATAAGGAATTGTTGGAGATGTATTCTGGAACGAGTTCTTTCATGATGCTGACGCTGGCTTCATTTTCTTGCGAAGCCGCCGTTGCCAAAAGTTGCTGAATGCTTTGATTTTGTGCTGAAGCGATGGGCCTTGTTTTGGCGATCAATATTTGCGGATGATACGTTGGAATGGTGTTTTCCGAATTGGCCAAGACTTCTTCGTAGCGTTTTTCACCGGGGCGCAGGCCTGTAATTTTGATGTCGATATCGGTATACGGTCGCAAGCCGGATAGCTGGATCATTTTTTTGGCAAGATCGAGAATTTTGACAGGCGCGCCCATGTCAAAAACAAAAATTTCACCACCGTTGCCCATTGTTGCCGCCTCGAGCACCAGCTGACAGGCTTCCGGAATGGTCATAAAGAACCTCGTGATGTGTTCGTCTGTGAGCGTAATCGGGCCGCCTTCGGCAATTTGCTTTTCAAAAATTGGAATAACAGAGCCGTTTGACCCTAGAACGTTCCCAAAGCGCGTGGTGATGTAGGCCGTGTGTTGGTCTGTATTTAACTCGGTTACCAGCATTTCGGCGATGCGCTTAGAGGCGCCCATCACATTAGTCGGATTCACGGCTTTATCGGTAGAGATCATGATGAACTGATCTGCTTTGAACTTTGCGGCTAATTCAGCAATGAGTTTTGTGCCTCCGACATTATTTCGAATGGCCTCAGCAGGGTTGGCCTCCATGAGAGGCACATGTTTGTAGGCTGCCGCATGAAAGACCACTTGTGGACGATATAAATCAAAGAGGCGTTCCATGCGTTGCGCATCGCAGATGTCGCCGATGACGTATTCAATTTGTACTGTTGTTTCGGTTTTTTGGAAACGTTGTTCAAGGTCAAAAAGTGCAGATTCTGCCTGATCCAATAGAATTAACTTTGAGATTTTCTGCTGCAAAAGAGCCGCTGCGAGGCCGCTGCCAATGCTGCCCGCTGCACCTGTCACAAGGATGGTTTTGTTCAAGAAGTGTGCAGCTAACTTCGGATTTTCTACCGAAATAACCGCTCTTCCTAGTAAGCTATTGATGTCTATTTTTTTGAGACTACTCATCTCAAAGGAGCCGTTTACCCAGGTTCGTGCTTCTGGAACCCTTTTGATTTGTATACCGAGGTCAAGAGCTAACTCCGTGAGTTCTTTGAGTTTGCCGCGCTCAATATTTTGCACAGCTATAATGAGTGTGCTAATTTGATGCTTGCTCTTTAGTTGTGCTAAGTTGCTGAGCGGATACACACGTGTGCCTTCAATGCGCTTTCCTTGGAGGCTAGCTTCGTCATCTATAAAGCCAATGATGTGTTGTAGATTGGCGGTGTCTTTTTCAATGAGCCTTTTAGTGAGTTGACCAGATACACCTGCCCCAAAGATCAGGATGGCTTCTTCTTTGCCTTTATCGCGTGTGTATTCTAAGTAGAGGAGTTTGACAACAAAGCGACCTGCAATGATGAATGCGGAACTAAAAATGAGTTCCATAAGGAGTACTGAGTTGGGGAATAAGTAAACGCCATCTAATTGATGATAACGCACATAACTGCCAACTACGAAAAGTAGGCTAGCGCTTATTTCAGCAACTAAAATGCGTTTGAAGTCACCGGTAGAGGTATACCTTACAAGTCCTTGATGGATTTGGAAAAACGCAAAAACGAGTAACTTGACGACAATAAAGTACCAAAGTGACTTAGAGAGAATTGCCCATTCGGTTGCAATTAAAGAAAAATCCGCCTTGAGGTCAAAGCGGATTAAGTAGGCAAAAAATAAGGCGAAAAGATGAATGAGTAAGTCAAAAACGACAATCACCCATCTTGGTGTATTTTTTTTAAGTAGAAGCACACACAAAGATAGCAATAATCGCTATTCTCTAACGAGGTGAACCAGGCCGTGTTTTTCGATTTCATCACCGGCATTTGTCACGGTACGAGCAATATAGAAGTAAACGCCTTCATCCATTGCATTTCCGTTTTCGTCGGTGCCATCCCATTGGAAAGCAGGGTTGGTGTATTCACGAATGGTGTTGCCCCAACGGTTAACGATGATACACTCAAAAGAACTCAGGCCACCGTAGAACAACATCTGAAAATGATCGTTATTGCCATCGCCATTTGGCGTAAATACGTTCGGAAGTTCGATGTCGCAGAAATAGAAATCTACGGTTGCTGTATCGATGAGTGTTCCACACATGTTGGTAGTGGAAATAATGTAATCGCCAGGCGTGGTCACTTGAATAGTAGGGGTAGTGGCGCCCGTACTCCAGAGGTAACTGACATTTTGAGGTTGTTGAACGCCAGCAATTGTTGCGGTTTCACCTATACAAAGGGTGGTGTCGATCACCGATGTAAAAGGATCGGCTACAAACGTAAGGCTGAAAGTTTGGTTGAAACTACAAACGGTATCTTGAAGGTTGATCAAGTAAATACCAGCGGTATCGGCTGTAATGAGTGGGTTTTGCCCAGTTGGATTGCTAAACGTGATTTCGCTCGCATTGGAAGACCAATTACTACCAGTGTAAGACAACACGCCAAATACTTGAAGGGTAAGGTTACACAAAACGGTATCTGACATTGGTGAAATAGGAGCAGGGATACTGTCGACAATCATTTGGGTGCTGTCTGCACAACCAATTTGATCAATAACAGTTACCCAATAAGTTCCGGAATTTAGGTTGTTAAATACGCCAGTTGGGTTTGTGCCTACTAAAGTGTTTCCCTGATGCAACACGAACACATAAGGAGTGACACCTAAAGTGGAACTTGTCGTGATGCTACCGTCTTGTAAGCTACAAAATTCAAGCGTGCTGGTAGTTTGTCCGAGTTCTGGATTGGTGGAAGGATAAATAGTTGCACTTGTGGTGTCGTGGCAGCCATTTACATCCTCTACATAAATCTGGTAAACACCAGGTACTAGATTGCTGAAAATTGGACTCGCAGAAAATGTCGCTCCGTTTGTAAGGCTGTATTGATAAGCTGGGGTACCACCAGTGATGGTGAGGTCGATGATGCCATTGTTGAGTCCGCAGGTGGTGGTTGTGACTACCATGTTGCTAATTTCGACGGAATCAACGCCAAGTAAAGCAGCTTGAACGGTGTCGGAACAGTTGTTTTGGTCGACCAAAATAATGGTGTAATTGTCGATGCCTAAACCGGTGAAGGTGCCGCTTGGTTGAAAATTAAGACCATTGTTGATGCTGTAGGTATAGCCGCCGGCACCACCAGAGGCACTTGCTTCCAAACTACCGTTGCTGCTTCCGCATGTTGGGTTGTTTTCTAGTACGTTGTCAATTTGTGGGTAAGAGATGGTAAGGGTAATGGTGTCGTAACAGGTGTTGGTGCTGTCTGTCATCATGACGATATAACTTGTTGTGCCAGTTGGCGATACAGGTGTTGGGTTGTTGCCTGTGTACACGCCTGTTGGGTAGGAGTAGTTATCGTGCAACCAAGTAATGGTGTAGCTTGGTACAGATGCAGAAATAGAAATGTTGTCTAGGCCCCAATGGTCGTAGGGTGCGCCGGAAACGGCAAGTTGGGTCCAACGAAATTTGGTGGTTGCAGTTTGTGCAGCAAGTGGAATATTTTCGCAATATTGGTTCCATGAGGTCATGTAGGAGTCGTAGCCGCCATTAGGGCTCCAGTAGTTCATGGTGGTCCAGGTGGCGCCGTTGTCGATAGAATACTGAAGATAAACACCTTCGCTCGCTAAGTCTGGTCCTTCACAAGGGGAGGCTTGCGCTTGGATGGCATAACGCATTTCAAAACAAACCGTACCACCTGCGGAAACATCCAAAGGAACAGTAGCCATGACGCGTGGTGCTACAGATTGATTTCCCATCCACATGAAGTCTGAGCCATCTAGTGATGGCACGCCACATGTGTTGTTGGCGATGGTAACGACCTGAGAGAAATCCCAGCCGACAGGTTGCCCTGCGTTGAAGTTCTCGCCAAAAGCCAAAATGCTTGTACCCGAGCCGTTTACACTTAAGGTTGTGGAGCCATTACAAGGAACAATGGTGTCTTGCGCAATTGCCTGGACGGTACATTGCGCTTGTAAATTTTGACCAATGCCAAAAGAGAGTGCAAGTCCAAGAATGAGGTGCTTGAATTTCATGGGTAGTAGTTTTAGTTGGGGTTACTGAACCGTGACGTGAAGGATGTTGTAGTCGGTCAGTTGTGTTTTGGTGAGGTGCGCAGGCATGTGGTCAAAAATGGTGAGCCCCATGTTGTTGCGGTCTAGGCAGACACCTTGCAAGGTTTGATTCGGTTGTAAAGTTTGTGTGTAGAGGTATTCGTCGTGGCCACACGTTGCGCAGTTGTTGTCGTAATACAACTCAAAGCTGTAAGAAATAGTTTTAACTTCGTTGGTGGTGTTGGTGATGGTCAGCGCGATTAAATCTGCTTGGTAGCCTTCTGAAGGCACATCGCAGTGTAATGGTGCAGTGGTAATTTTGATACCAGCCTGATTGATAGATTTTTGAGCGAAAAGAGCGCTGCTTCCGATGAGCAAGCTAAAAATTGTAGTGTAAAGTTTCATATAGAAAGTTTAGTTTTGTGCATTGACGCAAAGCGACAGACTTTAGTTGCATGCGGGGTAAAAATAATTCAAAAAATCGAATCTTGAAAGAAATCGAACGCAAGTTTCTAGTAGCCAATGACTCCTGGAAAACCGCTAAATGCATTGGGCAGCGCGAAATGAAACAAGCCTACCTGTTGCGTGGAGAAGATCGCTCCGTGCGCATTAGGGTCACAGACAACATGGCGTTGTTTACAATTAAGCTTGGCACAGGACTTACGCGCAGCGAATTTGAATACGAAATTCCGACAGATGAAGCCAATGAAATGATAGAGGAAGCTAAGCTACCTTGTTTACATAAAACGCGGTTTTACATTCAAAACGGCAACGACACTTGGGAACTAGATGTTTTTCATGGTGCACTAGAAGGATTGTTGGTTGCCGAATTGGAACTGACAGAAGAAACGCAGTTTTTTGAAAAACCGAATTGGCTAGGTGAAGAAGTGACTTTTGATCCGGCCTACCTCAATTCAAACCTGATCGACCGCTTGTAGCGCCTTAAAATGCTTCTTTTTGCAACGGTTCTTTTAAAAGATCAATGCAGGTGCAGCCCATCTCGATGCTAAAAAAGGCTTCAAATTCGGCGAGTTCGGTCCATTTGGGCCAAAGCGCCTCGTCTTCACTGATGCTGCTGAATTCCTGACTTGCAATTTTTTTGGCGTATTGCTTCAGGATCAATTCGTCGTCCCAAAATTCTTCCTCGATCAAGTACATAGTACCCTCGGCATTTTCATCCATAAGGAGGTTCGTATCGATTTCTTTGGCCCAGTCAATAAATGGTTTTCTAGGGCTGACAAAAATAAATCCGCGGTTTACTAAATTCATAAGGCAACAATATGAGCGTTTTGATACTTGAACCATTTGGTTCGTTTTTTTGGCTGGGTATACAAAATATATTTGCAATCTGACCTTGTTGTGGTGCCGCTGTACCAGCGCAACCATTTTTTGAAATCGATGGCGCGCTTGCTTCCGATGAACAAGATTTGCTTTTCGGCAACAAGCATCAAATCGTAGTTAACGCTAGGAACACTTCCTTTTTTTAGTTGAACGACTGTATTGTTTTTTCCGGCCTGATCGAGCCAATTGTAAAATGCTTCAAGGCAAGCGCTGCTATCTTTAAAACTCCAAGAGCAGAATTGAAATGAAGTTGAACTTGAATCTTGAAGTAAATAACGCTGAATGTTAGCGGTGAATCTATCGAGAAACCTGTGCTCATCTAGGCTACCGATGCTGAGCTGAGCGATTTGCATAGACGCGGAGTCATTGGCATAATAATTGAGAAAAGGTCCGAGCGTGTCCGTTGCTTTTTTGGAGTCGTTTTGGGTCTTGTTGGCGTTGGAGTGGGGGCGAATGGAATCCAGTGAGACAGCCTTCTTTTGGTCGGCTTGTCCGCAGGCAAACACGACAAGGCTAAAAAGTCCGAAAAGATAGACGAGAAGTTTGTTTAGCGCACGCATCTTTTAATTAATTTTGAAACAAATTTAACAAACATGAAACAATTCGCACTTTTTATTCTCTTGGCTTTAGTAGCTACTTCTTGCGGAACCAAAATACCATACACTACAGCCATTCGCGATGAATTCAGCCTAGATTCCGAGGCCAAGCTTCGTCAGGTACAGTTTTACACCTCACACACCATTATCCTCAATCAAATCAACAAGCAGTCAAGCGAACTCACTACCCAAAATGGTGCGTTGGTTTCGAGTTCTAATTCTCAGTCTGAATCTGTTATTATTCCGGCAGGCACGCGTTGCATTTTCGAGAATTTCGGCGATGCAGGTCAGTTATTGGTGCGCTTTGAAACCGGTGACCAACGCTACATTCCTTTCACTACCAAAACAGACGGCGCAAGTGTACGTCGTTTTTACCTAGATGCCGACTGGTCTGCGTCAGGAGGTGCCCGCATCAGTTACGGTGGCAACGATTACAAAGTTGATCTCACTAGAGGTGCCCCAAGAGCAGCACATCTATTAATTGTCAAGAAAAAATTAGAGCGCACCAAACGCAAAGAACGCGTAGTTCGCGGTTTAAAAGTATAAGTTCAATGCCAGCAACCTCCTCCATCACTTACCAAACTCAAAACTTCGGTAACGAAGAACTCATTCAGATATACAAACAATTGGCCTTGCCTCGCCTCATCGAGGAAAAAATGCTCATTTTGTTGCGTCAAGGAAAAATCAGCAAATGGTTTTCTGGCTGGGGTCAAGAAGCTGTATCGGTAGGTTGTGCCTATGCCATGGCCGAACACGAATACATCTTGCCCATGCACCGCAACTTGGGTGTTTTTACCACGCGCCAAATTCCTTTGCAACGCTTGTTTGCACAGTTTCAAGGGAAAGCCGATGGCTACACCAAAGGTCGCGACCGCAGTTTTCATTTCGGAACCCAAGACCACAAATTGGTGGGCATGATCTCCCATCTCGGGCCTCAATTGGGCATCGCAGATGGCATTGCATTATCAGCCAAAATTCGCCAAACCACCGACACTACGCTTGTTTTTTCAGGCGACGGCGGTGCATCCGAAGGCGACTTTCACGAAGCACTCAACGTTGCAGCTGTTTGGCAACTCCCCGTTATTTTTGCCATCGAAAACAACCGATGGGGCCTGAGTACGCCATCTTCTGAACAATTTCGTTGTAAACAGTTTATCGATAAAGGCATTGGCTACGGCATGGACGCCATTCAAGTCGATGGCAACAACATTCTTGAGGTCATAGAAGCGGTGCGCAATATCCGCAGCCAAATTCAAGAAAATCCGCGTCCGTT
>CANHSA010000017.1 GCA_947463345.1 Flavobacteriales bacterium | reverse complement strand
GCAGGCTTCTATCTCAGGCAAGAGCATATCTAACGACCAGCGAAAGTTGTTGGGCAAAGAAGCTACTTCGTCTTTGATGCCTTTGCCGTCTTTGAGAAAGATCGGGTAAATGAGGTGTTGGGCACCCAATTGGGTTTCGGCAAGCATGTCGCGAATGGCGCTGCTCTTGCGGTTGCGTCTGGGGCGTATGGTATTCATCTTACATGAGCATGCCACCGCAAACATGAAGCGTTTGGCCGGTGATGTAAGCGGAAAGGTCTGATGCTAAAAACACGGTTGCGTTGGCGACGTCTTCTGGCTTGCCCCCGCGCTTGAGCGGAATGCTGTTGCGCCAAGAAGCTACAACGTCTTGATCGAGTACTTCGGTCATTTCGGTTTCGATAAAGCCAGGTGCAATGGCGTTGCAACGGATATTGCGCGAGCCGAGCTCAGCAGCAATAGACTTCGTGAATCCGATGAGGCCAGCTTTGGAAGCCGCATAGTTAGACTGCCCAGCGTTTCCTTTGACACCTACAACCGAACTCATGTTGATGATAGAGCCTGAACGCGCTTTGAGCATTGGTTTTTGTACCGCTTTGGTGAGGTTAAATGCCGATTTCAAATTGGTATTGATGACTTCGTCCCATTGTTCTTCGGTCATGCGCATTAAGAGGGTGTCGCGGGTGATTCCTGCGTTGTTGACAAGGACGTCAACGGTTCCGAAAGCAGCCACGACGTCGTCTACGAGTTGTTGGGCTTCGTCAAATTTAGAAGCGTCCGAGCGAAAACCTTTGGCTACACCACCGTTGGCAGTGAGTTCGGCTTCTAGCGCACGCGCTTTTTCTTCAGATGATAGGTAAGTAAAAGCAACTATTGCACCTTGTTGTACACACGTTTCTGCAATTGCTTTTCCGATGCCGCGAGAGGCACCAGTAATTAATACGACTTTGTTGTCAAGTAATCCCATGCTGTTTTGAATTGAATTTGATAGTCAAAGATAAGGTTCTTCTGCAAATGACAAGCTGCCATAGCCGCAAAGTGTTTAGCGAAGTACTAAAAATAGTTTGTTCGAGGAAAGGCGTAAATCAGTTCTTGAGATGCCCTTGCGCTTGAAGGTGGTGTCGCAAAGTGAGCTCGCATAGTGCGGCGTAACTTCTATGCGACCAGAATTGATGATCGGGAATACCTCTTCGATTTTAGGCGCACTACAATATGGTGTTTCGCGCTTGCGCAACGCCACTTGAATGTCTTGCAATAGTCCTGGAGAACCTTCCAACAGCAAGCTTGAAATTTTCTTTCCTTCAAGCGTAAAAAGGTAAGAGACCTCGGTTTTTCTCATACCTTCAGACATCGGGCAATCCATCCAAACTTCTTGAGCCAAACTGAGCACCTTATCGGTTGCCCAAAGCACTTTGTAGTTGATGCGCACACTGCGTTGCCCTACACAAAACGCACCCAAGGTATCCTTTTTAAGGAGGTGCTGCATGAGTTCTGAAAAAGGATGACCTCCAAAATGAGGGAAGTCAATTTGCATGCTGTCGAGCGAGAGGTGTTTGTTGTAGTGCTTGATGGGTTCGGCATTGGCGCTTTGTTCCAAGAGATCGAATTGATCCATGCGGGCGTGGTTTTCGCGGCCACAGGAAAGGAGCACAATACTTAGTAAGCAAAAAGTTGCGAATTTGAACATCATACAATGAGCTTGCCGTAGAGATCGTAGTGATCAGCACTGGTAATCAGTACACGCGAAAAATCGCCCAATCGAACATATCCTTCGGCTTTTTTAACTAAAACTTCGTTGTCTACCTCAGGAGAATCAAACTCTGAACGACCAATAAAGTAGTCGCCCTCAGCGCGGTCAAAAAGCACTTTGAATTCTTTGCCCACTTTCAACTGATTGAGGTCATAGGAAATACCACTTTGCAATTCCATAATGGTATCGGCGCGCTCTTTTTTAAGCTCAGCAGCGACGTCGTCAGTGAACTGATACGCGTGGGTGTTTTCTTCGTGGGAGTAGGTAAAAATACCAAGGCGGTCAAAACGCGTGCGCTCGACAAAATCGTACATTTCTTGAAAATCGGCATCGGTTTCTGAAGGGTAGCCCGCAATAAGTGTGGTGCGCAAAGCCAAGCCTGGCACTTTAGCACGGATGGTAGCTACCAATTCTTCGGTTTTCTCGCGGGTAATGCCGCGGCGCATGGCTTGCAAAATGCGTGTGGAGCCATGTTGCAAAGGCATATCGAGGTAGTTACAAATGTTGTCGCGCTCGGCCATTACCTCTAGCACATCCATTGGAAAACCAGATGGGTAGGCATAATGTAAACGGATCCAGTCCAAACCTTCGATGTCTGAAAGTTGCTTGAGCAGATCTGAAAGCGCGCGTTTTTTATAGAGGTCAAGACCGTAGTAAGTGAGGTCTTGGGCAATGAGCATGATTTCCTTTACACCTTTAGCCACAAGACCTTTAGCTTGAAAAACAAGGTCTTCGATGGGCGTAGATTGGTGTCCGCCGCGCATCAGTGGAATAGCGCAAAAAGAACAAGGGCGGTCGCAGCCCTCGGCAATTTTAAAGTAAGCGTAATGCGTAGGTGTGGTGAGGATGCGCTCCCCTACCAACTCGTGTTTGTAGTCGGCTTTTAGGGTTTTGAGCAGGCGCGGGAGTTCGCGGGTACCAAAATAGGCATCGACCTCAGGAATTTCTTTCTCGAGTTCGTCGCGGTAGCGCTCAGACAAACAACCGGTCACGTATACCTTTTCGACTAAACCTTCTTGCTTGGCTTCCGCATAGCGCAAAATAGTATCGATGGATTCCTGCTTGGCGTTGTCGATGAAACCACAGGTATTGATAATGACGATTTCGGAATCGTCTTGTTGGGCTTCGTGTTCAACTTCAAACTGATTGGCTTTGAGCTGCGCCATCAGGACTTCAGAATCAAAGGTATTTTTAGAACAGCCAAGTGTAACCACATTGACTTTGTTCTTTTTAAGGGTTTTGGTCTTCATTCGGGTACAAAAATAGGACTCTTTGCGCAAATGGTATTACTTTTGAGGACACTTGTCAAACAAGAACCCATGAAAACGCTTTTTATCCTCCTTTTATCCTCGTTGCTTTTTTCTTGTTTCGTACCTAGATCCAAACGCATCCCACCTTTAGAATACATGCAAATACAATTATCAGAGATCAACGATTCACTTTACCAAACTGAAACAGAACCCATCCAAATCGATTCGCTACAACTTGAAGCAAATATCCTCACGCTTTTCTATTCATGTCCTGACGATCCCGGAGAAGTGCGCTTAGTTGGTAGTTCCATGATTGCTAAATCATTCCCGCCGATCAGATCTTGTAAATTAATGAGTACAAATACTAAAATGCGCTCACACAATTTATCACCATTCAAGGGTTCGGTTGTTTTTGATCTCAAACCACTGAGTTACAAAACCACAAAAGATGCGGCTACTTACATCCAATTACAAGGTTGGCCAGAAAAATTACTCTTTATTTACACCGACTAATGGAAGAAGAACGCATCGATAAAATATTACTCGAACGTGGTTTGGTGAGTACCCGTGTGCGCGCCGAAGAAATCATCAAGAAATACGGCGTTAAAGTCAATGGCAAGTTGTTTTCTAAGCCTGGTAAAAAAGTGCCAACTGACGCGCAAATCGAATTACTCGCCGAAGAAATCCCTTGGGTATCAAGAGCTGCATTCAAACTTATTGCTGCGTTGGACCACTGGAAAATTGACGTTCAAGACCGCAGTTACATTGATTTAGGTGCAAGTACAGGAGGATTTACCGAAGTATTATTGAGCCGAGGCCTCAATAGGTGCTTTTGCGTAGATGTCGGTCAAAAACAACTGCACGACAAAATCAAAGCAGATCCCCGCGTGGTCAATTTGGAAAAAACCCATGCCCGCGACCTCACCGAAAAATTACTTCCAGAACAAGTGGACGGTTTAGTAGTAGATGTATCCTTCATTTCACTTGAGAAGGTCCTGCCATTTACCATTCCCTTTCTCAAAGCAAAAGCAAGCGTTATTTTATTGGTCAAGCCGCAATTTGAACTCGGCCCCGGATCTTTGAACAAAGCAGGTGTTGTAAAGGATACAAGTCAGTATCCTGCACTTTTAGAAAACATCAAGCAAATGGCGCAACGCAACCAATTGCACTGGAAGGGCTACATCGACTCCCCTATTCTCGGCGGCGATGGCAATGCAGAATTTTTGGCCTACTTTGAAAAGATTTAAGCTATTTTTGCAGCATCATGATGACAATTGAAGAACTAGAACGCGCCTTTCTAGACATTGATTTCCAAGCCAACCGCATTGCCAAACTCAAAGAGCTCGACCCTGAGCACCTACATAAATTCAATGTGCGTTCTGAAGAAATCCGTCAGCAGTTAATGCATATGGGCCTACACCCCGACCTTCATGAAAGTCTTGAAGAACGAGCCCCAATTGATGAAAACTACCTCCCTGCTTATGGTTTGGGTAAAAAAATATTGAATATTCTATTGCTTGGCCAACACAAAAAGCGCTTTATTCCCAAGCAACAAGAAATCTATTTTCGAAAAGAAGTATCCGAACGTAGCAGACTTTATGCCTACGCTAAAGATCATTTAAGCATCGATTAAAGATTACCATCAAAAAAGCTGTCTATCTCTGAGAAGGACTCACTTTACAATTTGTAAGGATTTATAAAGATTTCCCTGGTTGGTCTGAATGGCTACCCAATAAAACCCCGACTCCAATTCATTTACCTCCACGAGATATTCGTTTCCATTCATTGGATGGTAGGTCAGTTGTAATGATTTACCAAAAACATCAATTAAAGCGATGCTTTCTAACTGTAGTTGAGCAGAAAGCGAAACCGCAAATTGGTCATTGGTAGGGTTCGGAAATAAATTGATCTCCAAGGAATGGTCTTCTGCTATCCCTACACCGGGTTCGGTAAATGCGCAAGCACATTTGTTTTTGGCCTCATTGGTTTGAACAACTGCTGGCGCCTCGTAAATCGCTTTTACCCAGCAGTGTTGACCTGCCTGAGTAGCCGTGGCGTTGCGCAAGCGAATGGTATGCCAACCACTGTAGGTCGGAACGAAAGAAAATGAACCATTACCTGTTTGGGTTGCTGAATCTATTGGGCTGCAATCTTTGTCCAAAACACCAAGTGTCAGTGCTAAATTGGCTGCGCTCGGATACCATTCAATTTGTACCTCAACACCTTGCTTGGCGTAGATGCGACCAACCACACGGCACTCTAGACTATTCGCAGGTAGTTTTCCTCCTTGTTGGAGCGAATTGTTGTGGCGATCACCCAAATCGTCGTTCATTTCCCATTCTTGAACAACATTTTTAGCAGGGCGCACATAATTGGTGTCAATTCCTTCAGGCCCCCAAACGCAATAGCCTCTTCTGCCTAAGTTGGCGCTGCCGTCGCACGGTGGTATAGAAATATTGACTTTTCCACCACCATAAACAGTTGTGGAGTTGCTGTTGGCGCCAGAGTAGTCTACTAATACAGTGCCGTCGGGCCAATTGGTTTGTACGCCAGTAAGGTTTTGCCATTGGCTCCAGCTATCCGTAATGCCAATAAGTGCCTTGGCACCGCGCTCAATGACCAGCGCATCTGGCGCTTGCCAACGCACAAAGTAGGCGCCCTCTTTGAAATGTAGATTTTGGTGACACCAAATCAAATTAGCGACATCGCTGTCGGTAGGAAGTGCTGTAGCATCGGTAGGCTGATGTCCGAAGCGATTGCCGTTGTAGCCCACATTGAATAAATCTTCAAAAAAGAGTTGCGGTGCGCCATCTACGGCCATCGCAATGGCGTGCGCGGCAGAATTGCGACCATCGTTGGGCTCAATATGCGGGCTGAGTTCAGACCCTGAGTTCCATCCTGTATAATTCCCCTGAGCCGATAACTGCGGTCTGAAGGTATCGTGGTTATTGACAAACGGCACAGTGCGCTGGCGGTTTTGTTGTTGCTGACTCGGTATTTGACTGAGGTCGTAGTTGCCATTGCCACTCGCCATGGCCGACAACGCAAAGCGCAAGTTGAAATCAAAGGTGCCGGCTCGGTTCTGAACGGCGTCGGCCCAGGCGTCTAGTTGAGCGGTGCTGCCCACCCATTCGCCTACTGCAAATAATTCAGGGCCGCCACTTGCCCACATGGCGCCGTATTGCAGATTCCAAAGTACATCTTCAGTCACATACGACGGGAAATGCTTGACCGCATCGAGCCTGAGCCCGTCAAAACCCACTTGTTTTTTATACCAAATGAGCCAATTGCGCATTTCATTGCGCATGTAATCAGTGCTTTGAGCTGGATTATACAAAGCGTTAGAAGAAGTTCCGAAAGCGTTGCTTTCAAAGGAAATATCGGGGCCCCAATAGGGTGAATTGAGGTCGTTGGTACAACAAAGATTGTTATTGTTGGGGTAAAAATTCTGCCAATTTTTAGAAAAACGACCTTCGCGAGCGAGGTAATTGGCAGCGCTTTCTGCACTGGCAGGCGTCTTGAAACTCACGTAGCGGAAGTTTTTATACCTGTTGTTTTGGCCGTCGTCCATGGCAGCAGGGTCCTGACCGCCGGCGCCATTTGCGCTACCAGCGTTGCTGACGTGGTTCAGCACCACATCTTGAATGACGTCAATGCCATTGGCGTGCATGACGGCCACCATGCGCAGCAGCTCATCTTTGTCGCCCATACGGGTTTTGGTGCTGTTTTTCTGAAATTTATCACCGAGGTCGTAATGGTCAAATGGTGAATAACCCACACTATTGGTACCCGAATTTTTAATGGTCGGCGGTATCCAAATGGCATCTACGCCCATTTCAGCAAGGCGAGGCGCTAATTCGGTAAGGTAGTTGCACCAACCATTGGGGTAATTGGTATTCCAGTAATCCCACCAATAAGCTTGCAGTACCAACTGACGGTTCGTTGGATTCACTTGTGCATAAAGGTTTTGAAAACCAATGAGCACAAAAACTAAAATAAATAATCTTCTCATGACAACCTGAATTACTTCAGAGCTGCTTCATGTGTGGCGCCAGCCTCAATTGTAATGTTGGCACCAGCTAAATCGCATGAAAGCGGCACTGAACCTAGATTTGTAATCGTTACATTTTGTTGACTTACCGCTACGGCTAAAGGTTGATTCTGATAGCGGATTTGAAATGAATAGCTTTTCCAAGGATTTGGAATCTGAGGATCGATGGCCAAACCGTGTTCGTAGACGCGTACGCCAGCAAGACCTTCAACCACAGACATCCAGGTGCCCGCCATTGAGGTAATGTGCAAGCCTTCGTCTGCTTCGTGGTTGTAGTCGTCGAGGTCGAGGCGACTCGTTCTGAGGTACAACTCGAGTGCTTTGTCGAGGCGCTTGATTTTAGCTGCTAAAATAACGTGAACACAAGGCGACAACGATGATTCATGAACGGTTTTGGGCTCGTAAAAATCGAAGTTTTCGCGAATGACTTCCTCTGAGAAATGGTCTTCAAATAAATAAAGCCCCTGCAATACATCAGCTTGTTTGATGAAAATTGAGCGCAAAATGCGGTCCCAAGACCAATGTTGGTTAATAGGGCGCTCGGCAACTGCAATATCGGCAGTGCTGAGTTGCTCCTTATCCATGAAGCCATCTTGTTGCAAAAAGATGTTGGTGCCTTCTAGCTGTGGGAAATAAACGTTGTCTACGATGTGTTTGAACTTTTCGATTTCTTGCGCGCTTAATTTTTGAGCAAGCGCATTGGAGACCATAGCATTCACCTCTAAACAATAGGCTATACACCAACGGGCAATGTAGTTCGTATACCAGTTGTTGTTGACGTTGTTTTCGTATTCGTTCGGACCTGTTACACCGAGCATCACGTACGCTTGTTTGGCTTCAGACCAATTGAAACGCTGCGCCCAAAAACGGGCAATACCTGCCAAAACAGGAAGGCCATAAGTATCTAAGTAAGCGACATCGCCAGTGTGGCGGATATAGTTATAAATACCAAAAGCAATGGCGCCATTGCGATGGATCTCTTCAAAAGTGATTTCCCATTCGTTGTGGCATTCTTCGCCGTTCATGGTTACCATTGGATACAAGGCCGCGCCGTCTTTAAAACCAAGCTTTTCCGCGTTTTCAATGGCGCGGTCAAGGTGGTTGTAGCGATATACCAAAAGTTGGCGCGCTACTTTTGGGTCGGCGGTTTTGAGGTAAAAAGGCAAACAATACGCTTCGGTATCCCAGTAGGTGGCGCCGCCGTATTTTTCACCAGTGAATCCTTTTGGCCCAATATTTAGCTTCGCATTTTTACCCGTGTAGGTTTGGTACAAATGAAAAATATTGAAACGAATGCCTTGCTGAGAAGCGACATCGCCCTCAATTTGAATATCCGCACTTTTCCAGATATCAGCCCAAGCGGTTTCGTGTTCCGAACGCAAGGTGTCAAAGCCGCTGGTGTAAGCATCGCGCACGCGCTTGATGGCTTTGGCCGCTAATTCAAACTCGGAATGGTTGATAGTTGAGGTAAGCGCAACATACTTTTTAAGGGTGAAACGCACCCCTTGTTCGAGGTAATGCTCAAAGTTGTTCTCCACATAAAATTCGCGCTGCGCGATATTCGGATGTATGGTGAGTAACTCTTGTTCGCGCCAAAAACTAAAGCGCATGGCTGTGGCGACACAAAAATCAGTTTTTTTGGTGCGCGTACACAAGATACCTTTCTGAAGGTCCACTTTGCGCGAATCTTCTAACCAGAAGAATTCGTCGTAATTGGAGTCGTGGTTAGTAACCTTGCCGTCAAGGTAAGGCGTAAATTTGACGTTACCACTAAAGTTGAGCGGCGTTACCGAATAAGAAATAGCCGCAATTTCTTCGCGGGCCATAGAACAAAAGCGAATGCTTTCTATCTCGAGTTCTTTGCCATTGCCAAACACAACTCTGACGGTGCGCTTGAGCAAACCTTTTTGCATATCGAGCTCGCGGTGAAAATACTTCACTTGCTGCTGATTCAAATCTAGTTTTTCGCCGTCCAAACTGATGTCAATGCCAATCCAGTTGGTAGCGTTAAGTACTTTGGCAAAGTATTCCGGATAACCGTTTTTCCACCAACCTACGCGTGTTTTGTCTGGGTAATACACCCCACCAATATAGCTCCCTTGCAAAGTAGGGCCAGAATATTGCTCTTCAAAATTGGCGCGTTGGCCAAATGAACCGTTTCCGATACTGAAAATACTTTCGGCTTGTTGTTGTTTAGTTGGGTCAAATTTGCTCTCGATGATCTTCCAGGGATCGATTTCAAATAAATTACGCATATTGTTCTACTCTAAATTCTGTCAAATCGTTCAAATAAATATCTGCTTGGTCAGCGATGTGCGGATTGCCCACCCCTA
Organism: Flavobacteriales bacterium; assembly: GCA_947463345.1. Lineage (GTDB taxonomy): Bacteria > Bacteroidota > Bacteroidia > Flavobacteriales_D > Crocinitomicaceae > UBA952. Next base: position 8,887 of record CANHSA010000017.1, on the reverse strand, counting down.
CTGCGGTAAAACCCCCTGCTTTGGCGGCTGCTATGCCCGAAGCGGCATCTTCAAAAACCAAACAAGCCTCTGGTGCCAAGCCAAGTGCTTTAGCGCCATTCAGAAAAACCTCAGGGTGTGGTTTTGGGTCAGTGACACCATTGCCGTCGATGACCACCTCAAAATAGGAGCTAATGCGGAGTTTGTCTAAAATAAAATTGGCGTTTTTGCTAGATGATCCTACGCCAAGTAAAATTCCGAGTGCCTGGGCTCTATTTAATAAGCTCAAGACACCGGGAAGTAAGTTACTTTGATTGAGCTCCTGGATAGATTCCAAATAAAAATCGTTCTTACTTTTCAATAAGGCCTCAAATTCTTCATTGGAGATGGTTTTGGCCCCAAGTTCCAAGATTTTTTTGAGGGAATCTACCCTACTCACCCCTTTCAAAAGTTCGTTTTCTTTTTCAGTAAATTCAATTCCTAAGGAATGTGCACAGCGTTGCCATGCTAAAAAATGGTTGTGTTCGGTACTGACCAAGACGCCGTCGAGGTCGAATAAAAAGCCTTTCATTTTATCCACGCGTAATTTGCTTGTCTGTCAAAATCAAATTGAGTAAGCCCGCCAAAACGAGCGACGATCCTGCTAAAAGCATCGGTGCAATTGGGCTGTCTCCAAATATTTTGGAAAGCGTATTGACGCCACCTAAAGCTGCAATAATTTGTGGAATTACGATAAACATATTAAACAAGCCCATCATGAGGCCCATTTTGTTTTCATCGACGGTACTCGAAAGCATGGCATACGGCATCGATAAAATACTTCCCCACGCAAAACCGATGAGTGCAAAACACAACCAGAGGTAATCAGGGCTCGGGATGAAACGCATGAGCATAAAACCAACACCGCCAGCCACTAATGAAATCAAATGAACCCATTTGCGATTGACACTATATTTAGAGGCATAGAAAGTCAAAGCCAAAGCAAAAAGCATGGAGGTGAGGCCGTAAATCCCCATATTTGAACCAACGGAGTCGGCGGCAACCTGAAATGATTTGTTCATTGCCTCATAAGCAACGGGGTCCAATTGTGATAAATCTTCAGAAGGTGCAGGTGCCTTATAAAGAAAGGAAGTGAGCGCTGGTGTGGCCATGCTCCACATCGTAAAGAAAGAAAACCAGCTGAAAAATTGAATGAGACCCAATTTGAGCATGGTCGAAGACATACTTGTCACTGAACTCCAAAAATCTTTGATGAAATTGGCGTTTTTCTTTTCTTTTTTAAACGCATCTTCATCGGACGGCGGATATTCTTTTGTAGTCAATATCGTGTATAGGATACTTCCGAGAAAAACCAATGCTCCAATACCAAATGCTACTTTCACGTTGGCAGGTATTCCTTTTGTTGCGGCATCCTCGGCGTAACCTAACTTAGAAACCATCCAAGGCAAGTTGGAAGCCACCCACGTACCGATACCTATAATAAGCGTCTGAAGAATAAAGCCATAAGAGCGCTGTGAATCGGGGAGTTTGTCCGCAACTAAGGCGCGAAAAGGTTCCATGCTGATATTAATAGATGCATCGAGGATCCATAAAAAACCGGCAGCAACCCACAAGGTTGGTGAATAAGGAACAAAAAATAGAGCTAAGGAACTGAGTACAGCGCCAATTAAGAAATAAGGTTTACGACGTCCAAAACGCACCGACCATGTGCGATCAGAAAGAAAGCCAATTATGGGCTGAACGATGAGTCCGGTGAGTGGCGCTGCAATCCAAAGACCTGGGATTTCTTCAGGAGAAGCCCCTAGCGTCTGAAAAATACGTGACATGTAGCCGCCTTGTAACGCAAATCCAAATTGAATGCCCATAAAGCCGAAGCTCATGTTCCAAATTTGCCAAAACGAGAGTGAAGGTTTAGTTTGCATGGCTAGAAAAGATCTATGGATATTATTGAACGTAGACAGCGTAGCCCCAAGGAGCGAGCGTCAGGACTTGTTTGCCTTTTAAATTCTCTTTTTTGTCTGTGAAAAGATTCATGTAGGTACCGGCAGCGTCTGCACTAAGAACTACTTTTTTGGGCTGTGCGCTCAAGTTGAGTAGCACTAAAACCTTTGAACCAGCTTGCTCACGCGTGTAAACTAAGAGTTCTTTTTCCTCTTTCGTACTCAAGAATTTTGGTGCTGCTTGCTTCATTCCCACATAAAGTGCTGGATTGTTTTGATGCAAGTGAAGTAAGCGGCTGTAGAAATCAACTAAATCCATTTTGTCCCAGTTGATGCTATCCTTGTCGAAAAACTTCAAGCGGCGATCTAGCGATGTTTCTTGACCGTTGTAGACTAAAGGCATGCCTTGAATGGTAGCAGCCATTACTGCTAAAGCAAAGCGCACTTCGCCCATGCGTTCCATTTCTGTTCCATTCCAAGAGTTTTCGTCGTGGTTGGAGGTGAAATTCATGTGAAAAGCTCCAGCAGGAAGCTCAGCACGTTCAAAATAGGTTTGAATATCTGCAGCATTTTTCTTGCCTTTTGCAACATCGTTCATGATGTGGTGAAACTCCCAACCATAGGTCATTTCAAAAGCAGTATAAAGTTCTTTACCCTCGGCTTCGGCCAACATAAACACAGGCTTGATTTGATCCAAGGCAGTGCGAGCAGCGTTCCAGAATTCCATCGGAACCCAGCCAGCGACATCGCAACGGTAACCATCGATATTGAAATCGCGCACCCAGTATTCCATGCAAGAAATCATTTCATTGCGCATGTCAGGATTTTCATAATTGAGATCAGCGACATCCCACCAATCTGTACCGATGGTTGGTTGCACCCTACCGAGAGAATCAAGCGTATACCAATCTCTTTTCTTTTGTTCAATCCAAAGGGCATCGGGAGATGTATGGTTGGCCACCCAATCGATAATGACTTTCATACCTAAATTGTGCGCCGACTCCACTAAATGTTGAAAATCTTCGTGTGTACCAAACTCGGGATTGATACCGCGGTAATCTCGTACGGCATAGTAGCTACCCAAGCTGCCTTTTCTATTTAGTTCGCCGATTGGATGAATCGGCATCAGCCATAGGATGTCAACACCCATGGCTTTGAGGCGAGGCAAATGTTTTTCAAAAGCCGCAAAAGTACCTTCTGGTGTAAATTGGCGTATGTTTACTTCATAAATAGTGGCATTCTGAACCCATTCAGGTGTTTTAAGTTGTGCGGTGCTTACAAAAGCAAATAGGCCAAAAAAGAGCGTGAAAAATAACTTTTTCATAATTAAACAGTTTCAGTTTTAAGAATATACTTGAGGTGGTAGTCTACCAAGCCAACGACTGGTTTTTGAATGATAGAAGCAATGTGAATTTGAAGTTCAGTGGCTGCTTGGAACAATTCTTTTTCGAAGATTTTAGAAAGCGAACCCACAAAATGAACTTCGGTTTCTTTGTAGTTGTCGTAGCAACAAACGTGTACTTTCATGAAATGCTTGAAGCCATTGAACACCATTTCTGAAAAGAAAGGGTGCGCTTTGTGCTTGGCGATAAACGGCATGAACGAAGCGATAAATACATTGGCATTTGGCTCGCGGTATACGCGGTCGACGATTTGGTCTTTGTCGAGCTGATAGGTGGCAATGAAGTCGGCTTCGATTTCGGCAGGTAAGTGATGGTATAAAAAAGAAGAGAGCAATTGTTTGCCGAAATAACTGCCGCTGCCTTCGTCGCCAAGGACATAACCAAGCGCCGGCACTTCTTCTAATAAATTTTGGCCATCGAAGTAACAAGAGTTGCTACCGGTTCCGATGATGCAAGAAATTCCGGGATTTCCGTTGTAGGTAGCATAAGCACAAGCCAAAAGGTCGTGTTCTACTAAAATAGAAGCGTTTGGAAAGATGCGGCGCAAGCCCTCTTCGACAATTTGGTTGAGTTCTGGACTTGAGCAACCAGCGCCGTAAAAGTAAATACCTTTAATGCCAGAGGCAAGCTGCATGATGTCGTTGTTTTTCTTCAACTCTGCTTCAATGATGTCCGCAGAATGAAAATATGGATTGAAGCCCATTGTTGAAAAAAAACTTTGGTTATTTTTGTTGTCTACTAATACCCAATCGCTTTTGGTAGAACCACTTTCAATAATGAAATACATAGTTTGTTATAGAGTGAATGATAGCTTTGTGTCAAATTTACACTATCCAAATATATAGATAATACTTCATACGTGCAGCACAATCCTAAAAAAATCAATTCAGAACTCAATCCTAACGTATCCGTCGACTGCGTCATTTTTGGATTTGACCTCGAACAACTTACCGTGCTACTCATCGACAGAGGTGAGATTTCATCAGCTTTTGGCCCGCGCCTAGCCCTCCCCGGTAACCTTATCTACGACAACGAAAACCTCGACATGGCGGCCAACCGTGTTCTAGACGAACTCACGGGGCTCAAGAATATTTACCTCGAACAAGTTGGCGCATTCGGAGACCCCGACCGCATCCACAAAGAGTCCGACCGCGAGTGGCTCAAAAGCATTCGCGCCGAACCTGAAGCAAGAGTCATTACCGTCGCTTACTACACGTTGGTCACGATGTCGCAATACAAACCGCAAGCCTCTTCGTTTGCCAAAAATGCCGATTGGGTGCCCGTCAATGAAATCAAAGAATTGGCTTTTGACCATTTTGAAATTTTACAAGCAGCCAAAGAAAAACTCAAGCAAAAAATTAAAATTCAGCCTATCGGCTTCAATTTATTGCCTGAAAAATTCACCCTGAGCCAATTGCACCGTCTGTATGAATCTATCCTAGACAAACCTTTAGATAAACGCAATTTCCGTCGCAAAATTCAAAAACTCGACATCCTCACGAGCCTCAGAGAAAAGCAGCGCGGTGTGCCGCACAAACCATCACTTCTTTACAAGTTCAACGAAGAAAAATACCAAGAACTCACCCAAACAGGCTTCGATAACTTCGGATTTTAAGCCCTCCTTTTTTTATCTCCACAAAAAATCGTAATTTTCTAAGGTAAAATTTACCCTACGTGTAACTTTTGCACCAAACAAATTGTTCTACTGCCAGACACAATTTTGAACCGCTACGACTACAATACATGTGTGGACCTCCACAGCGATGCGCTGTATAGGTTTTGTTTGCATTTCTTGCGAGATGTCGAACCTGCCCGCGATATTGTACAAGATTGCTTTGAAAAATTGTGGATCAACAAGAAAAGCGTCGAAGTAGAAAAATCCAAGTCTTGGTTGTTTACTTGCGCCAATCACCTTATGCTCAATCAGGTGAAGCGCGATAAAATCAAACAACAACACTTGGAATCACTCTACTGGAACAGCACAAGCGGCACCGACACGCAATTTGAGAACCAACAACTCATCCAATTGCTTGTCAAAGATTTACCGCCTCTGCAAAAAAGCATCTTGTTGCTCCGAGACCTCGAAGGCTACACCTACCAAGAAATCGGCTCAATGCTCACCTTGACCGAAGCCCAGGTAAAAGTGTATCTTTTTAGAGCGAGGCTCAAAGTCAAAAAACGCATTAAAGGACAATTTGTATTGGCTTCATGATACCAACCTTAGACAACCTCGACCAATGGCTTTTCGATTCCTTCGAAGGAAACCTAAGCCCAGAACAGCAAGAATTGCTCGACAACTTTCTTGCGCAACACCCAGACCTCAGTCTAGAGCAAGATGCTTGGGAACAAGCGGCATTTGTAGCCAACCCAATCACTTTTGAACCTAAATCGGCCCTCTATCGCAAAAAGGAATGGAACTACAGACCTTTTGCAGCTGCTGCCCTGCTGCTATTGCTTTTAGCCGCAAGCTATTTCTATACTTCTTCAAACAAAAATACGGCTACGCAAGTACGGCAAGCAAAAGCCTCTTCAAAAACGACGCGTCAAGCTTCATCCAAATCTTTCAATGCCTCTCCATCTTTATCTTCTTTAATAAATTCTAATTCGGCTGAAAATTCCAATTCTTCTGAAAATTCCAATTTAAGTTTATCTGAAACTTCAACTGTACTTTCAAACCCTTTTACAACTGTAGCTCCTCCAACTTATGCGCATGCGTCTTCAACGCCATCTGCTTCGATAAATTTCAATTCTTCAACGAGTAGTACAAACATTTTACCTTTCCTTACTCCGGCTAAAATCACGGGCTACCGCACCGATTTACGCTTTGAATCCCTTGCCGGAATTGAAACCCACCTCCATAAAGCAAAAAACAACAGCTTACGAACTTTGCAGCGTCTAAGCCAGTTTGCACAAAAAGAATTAGGCCTGAGCAACAACCAAACCTACGATCTTCTATTACCAGGTAAAAGCAACATCGATGCCAACATCAGCAGTGTCGGGACGCTTTCCCAAACGCGCTTTCAAAGCATGAGCATCGCCAGAACAGGCACCGAAATGGCGCAGGGCATGCTTGGTCAACAAATGAGTCTAGATGGTTATGCACGCAAAGTACGCGCCGGATTTGGCCTTCAAGGCAACTACAAACAGTTTGCGGGCGCAGCGGTAACTGACTACGAAATCGGACTCATTGCAGCGCCTAAAATTGCACTGGGTCGTCAAATTATTTTAGAACCCGCTGCGCGTCTGCGCATGGGTGCGCGCTACGCCGACGCAAGTAAACTACAGCAATTATCGTTTATTGAATTTGAAAATGCAGACCTCCGCGAAGTACAAATTGACACCGCACAGAGCGTTGGGCGCCGACTTTTTTACAAGGACCTCGACTTCAGTTTAGCCATTCAAACACCGATCTTATTCGTTAGTGCACAACTCGAAAACGCTTTTGCGCATTTTGACTATGCCATGGGCAACGACCTCACCCCGAGCAATAGCCGTGCGCCCCAACAATTAACGGTGGCCATCGGTACACAATATGCATCTCGCAATGAAAAAATGCGCATCTCGCCCTACTTTTTATACACCAACAACCGCCTACAAACGCAATATCATGCGGGTACTCAAATCAATATCAACAAATGGCAACTAGGCTTGAGCATCGCAAGCAACCAACAATACCAAGCCTCACTGGGTTATTTTGGCAAGCACAGCGCACTACTCATTCAAAGCACCCAACACCAATTGCTTACGCTCAATGCGCCGAGCTATATGCATCAAATCACCTTCAGAATCTACTCACAAAATAGCCGTCAAGCCCGACGCTACATTAGCCTTTAACTATGAAAAATCTACGTTTTTTAACCATAGCCCTCGCCATTTGCGCCAACTACTTTGCGCAAGACCCCACCTTCACGCAGTTTTATTCGAATCCGGTTTACCTGAATCCTGCGCTTTCGGGCTCAAGCGGTTGCCCGCGTGTGGCGCTCAATTACCGCAACGAATGGCCACAACTCACAGGTAACTACGTCACCTACGCGGCCTCCTATGACAGCTACTTTAAAAATATTTCAGGAGGTGTCGGACTTGTTGCCCTCCACGATCAGCAAGGACAGGGCACCATTCAAACGTCCATGATTGGCGCCAGTTATTCTTATTATTTAAAAGTCAACAGAAAGTTTAGATTGATGTTTGGTACACAGGCCGCCTACTACCAAAAATACTTAGACTGGAGCCAACTCACTTTTGGCGATATGATTGACCCGCGCCGCGGCTTCATTTATCAAACTGGCGATGTGCCACGCGGCGATGGTCGCAGAGGCTTCTTTGATGTATCTGCCGGCCTCGTTGGCTTTAGCAAAAATTTCTATTTCGGCGCAGCATTTCACCACCTCAACCGTCCTGATGAATCCATGATCTTAGGTCAATCCAGATTGCCCATTAAGTTCACAGGACACGTTGGCGCCAACATCAAGTTAGGTCAACGCGGTCGTTATTCCAGTACAACCTTATTATCGCCAAACATCATCTACCAAAACCAAAATGGCTTTCAGCAACTCAATATAGGCGCTTACCTTAAATACGAAAGCTTTACAATTGGTGCTTGGTACCGCAACAAAGATGCGTTTATTCTAACCCTTGGCATCAATACAGAAAAATACCGTATTGGCTACAGCTACGACCTAACTGTGTCTCAACTTGGCAATGGCGTAAGCGGAGGTTCGCATGAGGTTTCGCTCGGCATCAATCTGAAGTGTAAAAAACCTGCACGCGATTTCCGTCGCCTGAGTTGTCCTTCTTTCTAGCCTCAACCACGAAAGCAAGTTGCCAAATTGCAATTTTGTAATTTAGCAGCATGAAAGCAATCTTATTCGCACTTACTATTGGTGTTTCTGGTTCTATTTTTGGACAGCAAGAATGGTTAGGAAATACAACACCCACCAACGATGAACTCATTGCGCATCTTCAACAGCTAGACCGCAAGCACAAAGAAATCAAGCTCTATAATATGGGGCCTTCTGACTACGGGCAACCCATCTATTTGTGCGTGATCAACGGCGAACGCGACTCCATCAAAACCTTTGAAAAAGCGCGCAATAGCACTACCCTACTCATCAATAACGCCATTCACCCGGGCGAGCCCGACGGCATCAATGCCTGCCTTATTTGGCTCGATCAATGGATCCGAGCTGGCAAACCTTTAAAGAGTCGCAATGGTCAAGATGATTTACCTGTCATCGCTTTTATTCCTGCCTATAATGTTGGTGGCATGTACAACCGTTCTGCAACGAGCCGTGCCAATCAAAATGGTCCAGAAGCCTATGGCTTTCGAGGATCGGCCAAAAACCTCGACCTCAACCGCGACTTCACTAAAATGGATGCCGTCAATACTTTGACGTTTGTTCAAATCTTTCAAGCCCTAGACCCCGACGTTTTTATCGACAACCATGTATCTAATGGTGCCGACTATCCCTATACCCTGACTTACATCAGCTCTATGAAAGAACGCCTAGCTCCGAGTATGCAGCAACTTACTTACGAAAGTTGTCTTCCCACCTTAAAGGATTATTG